>SUST01000006.1 GCA_015063285.1 Thermoplasmata archaeon | reverse complement strand
AAAACCCGATACAGCCGCTGAAATCAGCAGGTCCCCTGTTCAAATCAGGGAGTGGGGACCATCCTTATCCAGCATCTCCGGCGGAGAGCCGTTTAAACTTCTGGGACGAAATTTGCACAGTACCATATTATGGGGACCATTTTTGGCCCCGTAGTTGGATGCTATAATTGCCTTATCGCCCCTCTAGCGTAAGCTCTCTCTTCCAATGTCGAATACCTCCCGTTTCCTTGATGATCTCTGATCAAAGAAGAACCGGAAAGGAGCGGAAAACTGGTCACAGTTTCCTATTCGACATTCACCGAAGTGGATCGGTAAGTATGGCCCTTCTCCTTGTCATAAAGAGGCTCATTGAACATATGACAACCTCATTGGAATACCCTTGAAATAAAGAACAAAAGGAGATTGATAGCAGAAATAGAGAAGAGCGTCGCCGTTCGATTCAACCGATATTCATAGGACAACACGGTGTGCCTTGGGGATTACACAACACGATACATACCACGGCCCCTTGAGTGAAAGAAGCACCGCGATCCATCAATCCAACACCATTCTGCGAACGGCGAGACACAACATCCGAGGCCATGGTTCCATGTCATGGAAGGCCGTAGTCTGCATATCGGCCTTGGCAGCACCTCCCTTGCAGATATGACTCCGGGTGACCGGAGGAGATGACTATCGTGGTAGATGAATCAATTATTTCGGAAGCGCAGGAGGTGCTTGGAGTCCCTAAACCGGTCTCGAAACCTCCTATGAGAATACCCATCACCAAGTTCAGGCACGGGAACATATTCGTCGGTCTGAACATGGTGGCGGACTACGACAAGAAGATGCAGGACTACAAGGTGCCTCAGCCGAGGATGACGTTCATCGTCGGGGACATGCACCCGTACCTTCCTGTGGATGCGCAGCTGTTCAAGGATCTCGGCAAATCCTTCACCGACCTCGGGAACTCCATCGAGAACATGGAATTCCCCAAGGAGGAGATGGACATAGAGGAGATAAGAGCGAAGCTCAGAGCACTGGGGTGTAAGATCGATGATTCTTGAGAAGAAGTGCTGTCTGACCTGCTCGTACTACCCATGCCCCTACAGCAAAGGGGAGCTGGATGAGCCTTGCGAGGACTATGACCCTCTGGTCTTCGACTGCGGGAACGTTGAATACCGTGATGATGTCATCATCAGGCTCTACGGTCTCGATGCTCTGAGGGAGTTCTACTCGGATGAGGAGATGGAGGATTACTTTGGATTCCTCCTCGACGACAGGGATCTGTCCATAGAGCTCGACAGGAAAGGTCTCCTGAACGAGTCCGACAGGCAGGAAACCGAAGAGGCCTTAGGCCCGATTGACTGGCCGAGCAAACACCTTAACGTGGAGGGCAACGTCACTAAGAAGGAGCTGCGAGATGGACCTCCAGGACCTTCTTGACCAGGGCTACACATCCGAGATGGATGTCGATGAGCTGGAGTTCAGGATAGCCGAGAGGAACGAGCATCCCGTCATCCAATACGTGAAGATGTTCCCCTTTGAGGAGACGTACTTCAATCCGGACGATGTCCCTTTGAACGAGATACCTGAGCTCCTCTCCTGGGTGCCTCCGGGCCACGACCTGGACCGTCCCAAGAGGCTCCACTGCGGACCTGTGAGGATCAAGGGCACCACCGGAGAGAAGGGACGCATGTTCACATCATGCGTCAACTCCAGGTACCACTACCTCAAAGGGAAGAACAACCACTGCTGGTCGTCCAAATGCCCAGTGTGCCTGAACGACACCTGCCTCAGGACAGGCACCCGCGTGGAGATGAGGTTCACCGAGTACCGTCTCCTGTGCGAGAAGCAGGGCATCGACCCGGGGAACGTGGGGCATTGGATCCTCTCGCCCCCTCAGGACGAGATCAGATGGATGATGCAGTCGCATGTGTGGTTCAACAAGTACCGCAAAAGGCTACAGCAGGACCTGGTCAAGGTAGGCTGCCTCGGCGGAAGGCTCATATTCCATCCCTGGAGGATGAAGGACTGCATGTGGGAGAACGGCCCCCATTTCCACGGGATACTGATCGGCTTCCTGGACACAGCCCGGTTCCTGAACACCCATCCCGGTTGGGTGATCAAGAAGGTCCATTCCAAGGACCAGCTGCAGTCCGTCAAGCTGACCATGGCCTATCTGGCCACCCATGAGGGGATCGGCCTCTATGAGAGGAATCCCACCAGTGAGGACTACACCTCGAAGATCCTGAACTACTACCTCCCCGGTCTGAACTCGTACGACGATCCCAACGATCCGAAGACAAAGAAGAGGATGTTCAGGTACACCGAGGAGGACCAGGCCAACGAGGTCCTCGGCAAGGGAAGGATGGTCGGAGAGATCGGAAGCTTCGACTGGCTCGGCTATGCCATGGAACCTCAGTTCTCCCAGATAAGCGACAACTACTTCGGCGTCCTGGCCAACAACATGATCAAGACCGTTGGCAAGGAGTCGTACAGGGTGACGAGGACATGCATCCACTGCGGAGGGACTCTCAACGTGTTCTCAGGGACCTGCGACCAATGCGGTGAGGCAGCGTCGCATATCTTCGAGAACAAGGTCAGGGCATTCGCCAGGGATGCCCCTGTGGTGAAACCTCTGATCCCCGATCTGAAGGAGCAGCTCCGTCTTGACGGGTCCACTTTCGGGGACATCACCCCGAAGCTGGCCCTCGTCGTATCGGACAAGGAGGTCATGGACAACATCATGTCCTCCAGGCCCCAGAACGTGGCAGAGGAATACATGCGCCAGATCGCCGCAAGGAAGGTAGCCTGACATTCTACGGCCTTCGGAGACCATCTCCGACAAACTCTTTACAAACGATTTGCAAACACCTTATGTCGCCCGACGGACGCGCGAGCGTACGGCGCGCACCCGAAGCGAACCTCAGAGAGCGGAGGGTGCGGGCGACAGGGGCCGTGGCGGCGTGGCGCGTTGGGCCGTGGACCAGCGCCCGCCGACCGGCCTGCACACTTCTGACAGCATTCCCAACAATAAGATCGGAGCCTTTCCGTATCCTGCCATATATGTACCATGCTGAAAGATGGTACATAAAAATTGAACTAATTAGTTCATTAGCAATTAGCGAAATTATCTGTTGTTGTGTTAATGGTACTTTTTTATGTGCATTTTGAAATTACTTCTCAGTTTGTCAGAGGTTGAAGTTCAATGTCGATTATCCAAAGTACAAAGAACTCTATTGGAAACGTTTTTGATGCAAGGGGTGAAAATCAATACGTAATACCCCAATATCAGAGAGAATATTCTTGGACAAAGAGGGATTGGAATGCAATATTCGACGATATTGTTTCCTCTCAGGAGCATTTCATAGGATCAATCATCACTATGGGTTATGATCAGAATAATACAAAAGGATGTAAAATCAAAAAATTCGATGTAATCGATGGCCAACAGAGGCTTGTCACAATCTCGTTACTCCTTTGTGCAATCTATTCAAAGGTTGACAACTCACGTTTAGATAGTTTTGATCCTGACTTTAAGACATATCTCGACCTCAAGACTGCCATTGTTCTTGGAAACAAACCGCTGACTCCTCGTATTGTTTTGCAGTCACAAGGAAAGAATGAACAAATCTATGGACAGCTTCTCAACGATCTAGGTTTTACAAACCCGTCAAAATATAAGAATGCCGGAAATTGTCTAATCTATAATTGTTTCAGACATTTCCAAAAGAGAATTGATGAATATCTGAGTTATCCTGACACAGATTCGGATAGTAACAGAGCTCTGCTCGATCTGTACAGCAAAATTTGTTCATTGTGTCTGATAGATGTTACCGTTTCGGATCTAAGTGCTGCTTTGGAAATATTCGGTACCCTCAACAATACCGGAGTACCTTTGACGGCTGTTGATCTCATCAAGATGACAGTCTTGAAAGAGAAGCAGGTTTCGATTGATGATGAATATGCTAGCTGGTCAGCGCTTATCGATAACATCCGTATTGAAGACGACAAGGTTACTGATAGGTTTTTCAGGCAGTATATGAACGCTTTCAAGTACGATTACAAGAAACAGTATAACTACAGTTTCGACCCAGTGGTAACATCATCCAATGTGTTCAGCAACTATGAGTGGATGTTGACTAAATCAGGTGCATTGAATACATTTTTGGAAAGTTTATACGCATCTGGAGAGGATTATGCAAAGCTCATAACTAATTCTTCCTTCGATAATGATGACCTCAATGATGCGGTATTCAATCTATGGAAGGTCGGAGGAGCACCATCCCACATTCTTATGCTCAATCTTCTGAAGAATCAAACCAAATATGGATTGTCAGACAAACAGATGTCTTGTATCGTACAATTCCTGACAAAGTTCTTCATTAGAAGAAACCTGACGGATGAGCCGCCAACTAGAGATCTGATTCGTCTCTTCATCGATTTGACGACAAAGATCGACGGCCATACTTCTCAAGAGATTATCGATACGATAAAGGGTATTTTGACTGCTTCGACATCTTCCCTGGAGAGATTTGTGCAGTACTTGTGCGGCCAGATTTATGAAAAAAATATAGAAGCAACGAGGTTTGTGTTGTCATACATTTGTTCCAAACATCTAAATGGAAATGAATACAAAGGTCCTTGGGAAAAGGTTGATGGAAAGCTGATATGGACCATAGAGCATATTTTCCCTCAAACTCCCAATGTTTCCAAAGAATGGTCAGATATGATTGCAGACGGTGATTTTGACCTGGCTAGATCATATCAGGATACCCATCTTCATTTGCTAGGCAATCTGACGTTATCTGGTAACAACAGTAATTTGGGAAGCCGTCCTTTCATTCAAAAACGTGATTATGTCATGAATGGTGCCAAGATGGGATACAACAATGGCTTATGGCTGAATGAGGATCTCATAACTGTCGATAAATGGACTATTGACTCTATTGAAAAGAGAACTGTAAAATTGGTGAAAGAAGCGGTCAATCAGTTCAAATTTGATGACGAGGCTTTCAACCTATCCGACGATGAGATTCTTAGCATCATTCATAGAATCAATGACATCGTTCCGAAAGAGAATCAGGATCAAAAAGAGTGATCGAAAAGGTTTAAGGGCCTTCTGGCCCCTATTTTTCAGACTTCCATCATGACCTGGTCAAGCCATCTCTTGGCGATCTCTTCTCCCGGACATCCTGCCATGATGTCGGCGATCTCCTTCTTCCTCTCGAGGATATCGATGCCGAAGTCGATATTGATGTTGGCGACCTCGTGCAGGAGACAGTAGTCAAGGACCTCTTTGGGGACTTCGTCCTTGAGGAGCCTCTTGTTCATGATCACGACCCTCATCAGGCATGAGCTTTGTCCAGCTTTCGAGATAGATTCATTCTTGGACCAGAACAGCTTCAGTCCGTCGATCTTCTCTATAAGCCCGGCATCTACGAGCCTATAGTAGGCATCCCAAAGCCTTCTGTCATCTGTGTTCTCCACATCGCCGATGTCCCTGCTCCTTTCGATGTACTTTCCCTGGTTCAGCTCCCTGAACTCGTCTGAGGTCAGCCATTCTTTGGTGCAGTCCGGATAATCCGTCTCGTCCTCGGCGCGGATCTTCGAGAAGATCGTCCTCGCGATCCCTTCGACCACTTCGATCGGTGCCTCCTGAAGGTAATCAGAGACAGTGAAACTCGCGTTGTTAATCGTGCGGCACCATCTTACCTTCAGGTCCCTGTATGCGGAGAATTCCGCATCTACGTTCTCAAATCCGAAATCGTTTCCGACCTTCTGGAAGGTCATGTTCAGTTCTTCCGATGTTACCATCTTCTTCAACTCCTTTTTTCTTAGGGGCTACCTGAACCCCGGAACGGAGCTGAGAGCGAGGGGATTATGCGGATGCGGCGAAGAAAAAAGAATGTTCAAGCAGGAAGAAGTGAGACGCAAGACGCAATATTGCTCCTCGCGATGAGTGCAGGGGAGAAGGTGCCCCGGAAAAGATCGTTCAGTTCACAATGCTATTATGGTGCGCCGTTCACTACCACTTATGGCCTGATACCTTTGAAATGCCCAAGTTGTGGCGGGGATATACAGATCGATGACACCAAGGAGTTCGCATTCTGTATGTTCTGCGGTACCAAGATGGTCATTCAGGAGCAGTTGAGCAAGCGTGTCGTCATTGATGATTCTGCCAAGATCAACGGACTATTGAATAACGCTAGGCACTTCTACGACCAGAAGGCATACGCGGATGCCCGTCTCTTCGTTATTTTGGTCAGCTTAGCAAAATATATATCCAGTTCTGAGTAATAACAAAAATTTCTTTCATTACAACAATAACAATGTAATGTTATTATATTGTATTTCAACGTATTCTTTTTGCAGGACATCCCAAGTACAGTATCCCGGATGTCTTGCACTTTTACCATGATTTGATAAATAAGTTTCACTTTAATTGGTCTGTGAAGATTGAGAACATAGTCTGTTCGGGAGCATTGAACTGTCGCATCGATCTAAAGAAGTTGTCAGATGAATGCAAATATTTCGTATACGGGCGTAACAGATATCCAGGAGGTTATCTGAAGTTCGATGATCATTCCATTACTGTTTACTCGACTGGAAAGTACATTATGCCCGGGATGCGGTCGATGGACGATGCAAGACAATCTTTTGAAAAGATGAGGGAAATTCTCGGTGAACATATTGATGTCTCTAAAGCGGAGTATCCTGAGATCAGGAATATCGTGGCTTCATCAAATTACAGTTTTGGTATAGATCTTGCTAAATTCTATATCTGGTTGTTGTCTTCTGGTTATGATGTGGTCTATGAACCAGAATCTTTTCCTGGCCTTATCCTCAAGACTGAAAGTGCTACATTCAACATTTTCCAGTCAGGAAAGTTCTTGATACTCGGTTGTGTCGATGTGGAATCTATCAAATCTTCTGAAAGCCTTTTGATAAAAATGTTGGACGAATCGTTTAGATATTAAATACACTTTAAACAATACCATGTTTGGACCCTATGGGTCGGGATACTGTTCAATCGCAATTCACTATAGCCTTAGCTGTAGCATTGTCCAAACTCATTAGTCCGATTCAATGAAGGTGTCCAGATGACCATAAGACGTAAATTCAAGCGTTGTAGGGTAAGAAGTCTGGCCATCGGGCTTTATGATGAATTCACTGAATACTTGCGGGGTGCGTTATGATCATTGATGATAGCTACAAGCTGACCGAAGAGGACGTCAAGAACAGATACATCACTCCAGCTATTGATAGAGCAGGCTGGAAAAAAGAACAGTGTCGCATGGAGTTCTATTTTACAGATGGTCAGATAATCATCGATGATTTGGGTCCTGCGCGTTCAAAAGAGCGTGGAAAGATAGACTACCTTCTCAATTCCAAGGGAGGGCTTCCTTTGGCAGTAGTGGAAGCTAAGGAGGAATCGCTTGAACCATCCTATGGCCTCCAGCAAGCCAAGATTATTGTAAAGCAGTCGATGCACCCTTCGCTTACAGCAGCAACGGTCATGAGTTTGTCGAATATGATTTCATCACTGGAATTGAGAGAGTAATTCCAATGGATCAATTCCCTTCGGAAGAAGATCTTTGGGATAGGTACGTCGGCGAGATGAATATCAGCGATTCCTCAATCTCTCAGGTACCTTTTTATTATGATTTAGGGGGAAAGCATCCAAGATACTATCAATTCGTTGCGGTCAACAAAGCTGTAAAGGCGATTGAGAATGGGCAGAAGCGCGTCCTCATACTCATGGCGACTGGAACTGGAAAGACTTTCGTGGCATCACAGTTGATTTATAAACTTTTGAAATCCGGTCGTGCTAAGAAGATTCTTTATGTGGTCGACAGGAACCATCTGGTTGATCAATCTATGGCCAACGATTTCAAACGTTTTCGCAATGAGATGACCAAGGTCCAAAATAAAGAACTAAATCCGGCTTTTGTCGTTCATTTCGCTTTATATCAGCAGCTTGTCGGTCAAGACGGTAAACCCGATCCATTCTTGCAGTTGGATCCCAACTATTTCGATTTTGTTTTCATCGATGAGTGTCATCGCGGCAGTTCCAAGGAAAATTCTGAATGGCATAAGGTCCTGGATTATTTCCAAAATGCAGTACACGTAGGAATGACCGCCACACCCATCAATACCGACGAGGCCTCTACCGTCCATTACTTCGGTGAACCTGTTTACGCCTATTCATACAAACAAGGGGTTTCCGATGGATTCTTGGCCCCATTCATGCTCAAAGACATCAAGACCAGCATCGATTCGGAATGGTATCCTGAACCCGGCACGGTGGATGAGCAGGGCAATCCAGTCGGTGGTCCGCTCAGTGTGAAGGATTATGACAGGAAAGTATCGATCGAGAATCGTATCAAGATCGTTGCGAAGTACCTTGTCAAATATATGATGGAAACCGATCCCTATGCAAAGACCATCGTTTTCTGTGTAGACATTCCTCATGCTGAACGCATGCGTCAGGCCATTGCGGAACTGGTACCTGAATACATGAAGGAGAATCCAGAGTACGTTGTGAGGATAACCGGAGGTACTGGGGATAATGAAAAGGTGATGGAAGGTCTTCTGGATAGGTTCACAGATAAATCCAGCAGATATCCTGTCATCGCAACCACCTCTCAGCTTCTTACTACAGGTATCGATACGGTCACTGTCAAGAACATTGTTATCGACAAGAATATCGGTTCCTCAACGGAGTTCAAACAGATTATTGGCCGCGGATCCAGGCTCAGCTTGGACCATGGAAAGTACTATTTCACTATAATCGACGCAAGAGGTGCATCGAAGCAATTCGAGGATCCAGACTGGGACGGATTCAAAATAGAGGAACCTAAGATTCCTAAGCCCCGGGATGGAAAGAAAGATGAAAGGGACCCTCCCAGGGGACAGCAGAAGGCATTTGTCAAAGGCCAGGTATCTGTTGAGATAGAGACTGAGATCACTCGCATCTACGGAGTCGATGGTCTCACGACAACCAATGTCGTAGACTACTCCAAGAAGAAATTGACAGGCATGTGTCCGACTTTGGAGGATTTCCTCAATAAGTGGAATTCAGAAGACCGTAAGAAGGCAATCATCAAGGAATTCGAGGAGCATGGCGTCCTGGTGGAAGAGCTTAGGGAGCGTTTGAACCGTCCGGATTTGGATGACTTTGATATGCTGCGTTACCTCGCCTATGATATAGAACCTTTGACCAAGACCGAGCGCGTAGAAGGAATAAGGAATGACCCGTATTTCCAGCAGTTCTCTGGTACGGCCAAGGAGATCATAGATACTATCCTGGACAAATACGGCAGCACCCCCAATCAGGACATCTCCGAACCCGAATTGCTCAAATTATCCGAATTCAACAAGTTCGGAGGCGTCTCTGCGATCGCCCGTCAATTCGGTGGCAGGGACGGTTATTTCGATACAATCAAACACATACAGCAGCTGCTGTATTCAGTGGAGGCTCAGTGAATGGAAATCAAATCGATGATCAAGACCATAAGGGACAAGATGAGGATGGATGCAGGTCTGTCAGGCGATGCGCAGCGCTTAGAGGAGTTGACATGGATCCTTTTCCTCAAAGTGTACGATTCCAAAGAGGACGATTGGGAGTTCTACGATCCCCATTACCAGTCAATCATACCGGAGCAGTACAGATGGAAGAACTGGGCACATGACAACAAGGATGGAAAGGCACTAACCAGCAAGGATCTTTTGGATTTCATAGATAATGGTCTTTTCCCCACTCTTTCCAATCTTGTCATCAATGAAGACACCCCCATCAGGCAAGCTGTTGTTAAGGCTGTATTCAGTGATATTCATAATTACATGAAGGATGGGGTGATCCTTAGAGAAGTCGTGAACATAATCGACCAGATCAACTTCGAAAGCTATCAGGACCGTCACGCATTCAATGAGATTTACGAGACCATGCTCAGAGAAATACAGAATATGGGTGACAATGGGCAGTTCTATACCCCAAGGGCTGTCACTGACTTCATGGTGGCGATGATCGATCCTAAAATCGGTGAGACTGTAGCCGATTTTGCCTGCGGCACAGGAGGTTTCCTCACATCAACCATCAAACATCTGGAAAAGTCAGTGAACTCAACAGATCAGCGTCAGCTTATCAACGAATCGCTCTTCGGAATTGAGAAAGTCGGCCTTCCATATCTGCTCTGTATCACAAACATGATCCTCCACGATCTGGACAATCCTAGGATTTATCATGACAATTCTCTGGAGAAGAATGTCAGGGATTACAAGGAAGAGGATAAGTTCGATGTCATCATCATGAATCCTCCGTACGGTGGTACTGAGAAGGAAACTGTCAAGAGTAATTTCCCTCCAGAACTCAGGAGCAGCGAGACCGCCGATCTGTTCATTGATGTCATCATGTACAGGCTCAAGAAGAACGGTCGCGCGGCAGTGATTCTTCCAGACGGTTTCCTGTTCGGATCTGATGTAAAGACAAATATCAAGAAGAAATTGATGACAGAATTCAATCTCCACACGATCGTGCGTATGACCAACGATGTGTTCGCTCCATACACCACCATCAGGACAAACATCCTGTTCTTCGATAACAACGGTCCCACTAAGGAGACATGGGTCTACCGCATGGATATGCCGGAAGGTTACAAGCATTTTTCCAAGACTAAACCGATAAAGTTGGAGCACTTCAAACCGGTGGTCGATTGGTGGAACGATCGCAAGGAGATACTCGTCGACGACAATCCCAAAGCCAAACTCTTCTCTTTCAAGGAGATAGAGGAAGGTGGGTTTAATCTCGACCTATGCGGTTTCCCTCAGGAGGTCACGGAGATACTTCCTCCGGATGAGGTCATCAGGAATTACCGCGAACAGAGGGCGGAGCTGACGGCTAAGATCGATTCCATACTTGATGAGATCGAATCCATTCTGGATGGTGCAAAGGATGCGTAAGGTCAACCCGGAAGATCTGAGGGCATCGATCCTTCAGGCAGCCATACAGGGCAAACTGGTCCCTCAGGATCCTAACGATGAACCTGCTTCCGTCCTATTAGATAGGATAAGGGAGGAGAAACACCGTCTGATCAAGGAAGGGAAGATCAAGAAACCCAAGCATGAATCGTTCATCTTCCGCCGTGATAATCATTATTATGAGAATATCGATGGAAAAGAAGTCTGCATCGATGATGAAATTCCATTTGAAATCCCACAATCGTGGAGTTGGACCAGATTAGGTTCATTGGTAACTAAATTAGGTTCGGGAGCAACGCCTAGAGGAGGAAAACAAGTCTATAAAGAGTCTGGTATCTCGTTTATTCGTTCACAGAATGTCTATAATGATGGACTAAGACTGGATTCAGTAGCATTCATAGATGAAGAAACAAATAATCTCCATAAGGGTTCAATCGTTAGACCAAGGGATCTTCTTTTAAACATAACCGGGGGATCCATTGGCAGGTGTGCATTGGTACCTGATGTTTTTGACATGGCCAATGTCAATCAGCATGTTATGATTATCAGGCTCATTGATCATGATATCAGACAATATGTGCATCTTGTAATCTGTAGTCCGTTTTTTTTCTCTAAAGTAATGGATTTACAGGTTGGTGCTACTAAAGAAGGTCTTAGTGCCGACTCAGCTTCAAAAATGTTGCTGCCTCTAGCTCCTTTATCTGAACAATATCGTATTGTTAGAACTGTTTCAAATCATTTCAAGCTCCTTGATGAACTATCAAGTCTGTATGAGAAAGCTGTTTGTATAGATACAAGACTCAAAAATGACTTAGAATCGGCAATTATTCAGTATGCAATACAAGGAAAACTGGTATCTCAGAATCCAGACGAAACGCCTGTTCATATTAACTGTAAGTATCCAATAATCAGACGTGATAATTCCTATTATGAAATCAAAGATGGTGAAGAAGACTGTATCGATGAGATTATTCCATTTAATATACCATCAAGTTGGATTTGGCTTCGTTTGTCTGATGCTTGCACATATATAAAACGTGGTAAGTCACCTAAATATTCAGAGAAAAATGAGTATCCAGTAATTGCCCAGAAATGCAACCAATGGTCCGGACTTGACATGTCCAGATGTTTATTCATCAACCCGAATACAATCGATAGCTACTCCGAGGATAGATTTGTTTGTGAGAACGACATCCTTGTCAATTCTACGGGGTTGGGAACTCTTGGTCGCGTCGGTATTGTCCATTCAACCGATTTAAAATTACCAACAGTGGTTGATAGTCATGTTACCATCATCAGATGTGAATCTTTCATAATGCCTAGATTCTTATATTGGTATTTGAGAGGGCCTTACATTCAAAGTATAATTGAAGATATTTCAACGGGTTCTACTAAACAAAAGGAGTTAACAACATCGGTTATCGGAAATATGATCGTACCTGTCCCGCCCAAACAAGAACAAGCTCGCATATTGGAAAAGATTGACATCCTATTAGAAATAGTCAATAATCTTGATGACATTTGAATCCCATTTAAAATCGCTAGGAAAATCAGATAACACAATAGTCGCATATCTGCATACAATTAAACTTTTTAATGAATCATTTTCTGAAATTAATGAGAACAGCATCGCTGCATTCAAGACTTTTTTAATTGACAATTATCATCCAAGAACAGTCAATTTGCGTATTTCTGCAATGAATGCTTATCTGAAATACAGCGGACAACCTATCAGGATGTCTTCTATCAGATATCAACAACAAACATATCTTGATAACGTTATCAGCTTAGCCGACTATGAATGCCTGAAAAACGGACTTTTATCAGATGAGAATCTTCTTTGGTATTATATCGTTAGATTCTTAGGTTCTACAGGATCCAGAATCAACGAACTTCTACAATTCAAGGTGGAACACATCAGAATTGGATATGTGGACATCTATTCCAAGGGTGGCAAGATTAGAAGAATTTACATCCCGCTTTTGCTTCAGATAGATGCCATGAGATGGTTGGATTCTATAGGAAAGTATACTGGACCTCTTTTTGTTAATTCGAAAGGCAACATTTTGAGTGCCAAAGGCATATCATCGCAACTGAAGAAGTTAGCTGTCAGATATGGAATTGATCCTTCTGTTGTATATCCTCATTCTTTTCGTCATATGTTCGCAAAAACATTCATGCAACGCTACAACGATATTGCATTATTGGCAGATCTTCTCGGTCATGAAAGTATAGAGACCACACGCATCTATCTTCGCATGAGTTCTAATGAGCAACGTGAGATAGTTAATCAGACAGTTGATTGGTAAGTGAAAGAAGTATGTTTACTCTCTCTACGATTCTATCCTGCTCTTCTATTGGGGGTATTGGCAATACGTAACCTCTAATTTTCGTGACACTTGTGCGGACTCTAGTGATGCCATGGACATCTGCAGCTATCTGATCTCTGAACATTTGACTGTTCATTGCTAGAAGTAGATACTGTTTGTTCAATTCTGGATTTGGAATAAACTTAATAGTATCGGACGACAGAATATAGTCGTTTTCTGTTGAGGGTATAATTGATGTGCGCCCAGCGGGCATCATCTTAGCTATAACCAAATCGCCAGGCTTAGCCAGACATCTTTCTAATTCTTTTGCATGTTCAAATGTAGTGTATTTACAATTCTCATTCTTCCAATACCCATCGCCTAAGTTACTCAACTGGATAATGCGAACTTCTTTTTTGTCTGTGTAATGTTCTTTCTTTAGATCGCTGCCAAAGGGGCCATCCACAATGGAATATTCCTCTTTCACATCAACTAAATCTGATAATTTGATCCATTTCCAAGATAGTGGTATTAAAAAAGGAATGTTCGAACATTGTATCTCAATGTCATTTTTTAGTTCATAATAGGAATTATCACGTCTGATGATTGGATTCTTGCATTGGATTTTGACTGATTCTTCATCAGTTTTTTGAGAAACGAGTTTACCTTGAATTGCGTACTGTACAATAGCATCGGTGATTGATTTCTCAATGTTAGAATCTAAACTGACAATTGAATCGAAAAGAATTGAATAATCAAATATTAGAGAACTGATCTTGTTATAGCACTCACATATTCTTTTCTGCTCCTGTTCTGGCGGAATAGGACAGAGCAAACTATTGGCTTTGATGAGAGTAAGCTGGGAAACCGTTGTTGCTTCTGACCCGTCTTTAATTTGACTTTGCAAATAAGGCGAGGCAATTGAAATCTGGAAATAATTAGAAAACAAATTTGCATAGTTCTCAAAGCATAATATGTAGGCATCTTTGTAATAAAACGGTCTGTCATCCGTCACGATATACGTTTTACCAATAGTGCCTACTGCTGAGATCAAAATATCGCCAATGGAGGGAACTCCACCCTTGTCTTTCAGTTCTTGATAAAATGAAGGACTCAAAAAGACTTCAGGGCTTGTTTTACCTGTATTTGATAACTGGACCAACTCCCTGCCACGATAGAATGGAATTCCTTCTGATTTCCAATCGGATTGATGAATGCGCATTGCTGACCGCATATTGAAAATATTGCCTAATCTCACCCATCTCCATGATTGGGGAATCTCGAATGGAATTTCATCATCAATGCAGACTTCTTTTCCATCGATGTTCTCATAATAATGATTATGACGTAAAATGAGGGTCATTATGACCCTCTGTTTGTCAGTATTCTTCAGGGCGAAGAATAGTTGTTACGGATCTATCTGATTCCGTGATTACATATATCTTCCCGACGTCGGTCTCGTAGCTGCTGAACAGGCTGTCAGCCCAGTCGCCGTTTCTCTCGGCTTCCAGCGACTCGTCGTTCATCGCCTTGTCATCCTCGCAGAGGTCTCCCCAGTCGCCCTTGCAGTGCCTTTCAAGGCAGCTCTGTACGACCTCCTGGGCGAGCTCGTCCGCGCATATCATGTCCCTGATCCCGCAGGTCATGACCACCGTCCCGGTCTCGAACAGGCTCATGCTATCACCTCATTCACGGATCTGATGGATCTCTCCTTACCATCCTCATCATTCACCAGGATGGATTCCGAACCGTCCCTCCAGACGAATCTCGGTACAACCATCTCCTGTCCGTCGATGTCGATAACCGCATTCATGTACTGCTTATCCACGATCCTAACGATGAATCTCGAATCCTTCTGATTGGAGGAATAGTACTTCCCGATCTCGAAAGGCCTCGCAGCTAATCCGCTCTCTTCCCTCTTGGAGATCTCGTAGCTGTAATTCCAGCTGATTTGGGAGATAACCTTCCCATGATGGATGAGCCCTTCGATCATCTCCTTGCCGAGCTTCTGGGCCTCTGGCTGACTCTCGTCCACCGCCTCCAGGAAGGCCATCAGAGGATAATCCTTCTGTTCCGGATGCTCGTTGAACTTCCTTCCGACAATCTTCCAATCCTTGATGAAGTAGGTGCCGTTGTCACCATTGTTCACGTCCAGATTGTCGATGTCGTCTATCCCGACGGAGCATCCATCTGCTCCCATGAAGTTCCCGATGACCTGGCAGAGCCTGGCCCATCCGTAGTCGTCCCTCTCAGGAGGCCTGAAGGACCTCAGTCTGCAGTACTCCAGGAATCCCTCCACGGAGTCGTATCCTCCGTTCCAATGAAGGTATATCCCGATCCCTTTCATCTTGTTGAAGTTCTCCTCGGTCGTGATGACAGCTCTGTTGCCCATTCACATCACCCCGTTCATCTTGGCCTCTGCGAGCCACATCCTGAATTCCTGATAGTCCTCCCTGGCCATCAGTACGTCCAGAACCTCCTTCTTCGGTGCGAACATTCCCTTCATCGGATCCTCAGGGCACATTATAACGGGCTTCCGGTTGGAGTGCTTCAGTCTGACGACGACTTCCTGTATGGGCATCCTGTCCTTCTTGGTGCATCTGCTGATCACCAGACGGTATCCTGTCCTGCGCTGCTGCTCCACGGTCAGATGCTCCGAGTTCAGTACAGCGATCTGCCAATCCTCCATCAGAAGCACCTCCCGAATGTTCCCTCGACGTAGTTGCCGTCCTCATCCAGCGGATATACATAGGGGTCGTCCTCGACCATGAATCCGTGGCATCCGTTCCCGCATTCCCTGATCCATGCGGCGAGTATGCCGATCCCTGCATAGTCCTCCTCATCCAGCATCTTCTGGAGATCGTTCCTGTCCCATCCGTAGCGGAGGATCTCGTAAAGATCGTCCACATTCAGTCTCTCGATGACTATCTCACCGACGAGAATCTTGTAATCGGTTTCCAAATCGTTTCTTAAGGAGTTTATCTTGTTTTCCAGTTCCATTTTACAGAACATTTCAACTCATTCCTGGGTGTTCGAAACCCGGAATGATTGTTCGAAGCGCAGCAATACGTTACTTTACATTGAATAAATGGAAAGGACGATATGTCTGCGCGAGTGAATGAAGGGTGGAGAACACACCAGGGATGAGTATCCTATATGGTCCCTACTTTTCCTGATAATCGTTATATCGTCAGGTACACATCCGACAGTCGATGGGAATGGACATCGAGAATATCGACACCGAATGGAAGGAGTCCTGGTCTGACAAGTATCTCAAGACCATCGCCGCCTTCCATAACACTCATACCGGCCGCTTGGTCATAGGCAGGAGGGATGACGGCGAATACATAGGCGTCCAAGACATCAAAGGCACCACCAAGTCGATCTCCGATTCCATTCGTAACAAGCTGCATATCGTATCCGAAACACGTGCCGAGGTCATCGAGGGCAAGGAATGCATCATAATCGATGTCCCTAAAGGCGATAAGCTGGTGGATTACGACGGCAGATTCTATATGCGTGTCGGCAACACCACCCAGCAGATCGAGGGCGATGAGCTCAAGACCATCCTTCTGAAAGAGAACGGCCTCGAATGGCTCGACCAGTCCACCAAACTATCCCTTGATGACATATCTCCTGAGGCGGTATCGTTCTTCATCTCCAGGGGAAAGAGGTCCGAACGCATACCGGACGAGGTCGACGATAGCGATATAGAATCGGTTCTCAAGAGGTACGGCCTCATCAGGGATGGCGAGATCACCCTGTCCGGTGCGTTCCTATTCGGCAAGAACCCTCATGATCTGGACAGAGGAGCCTTCCTGAAGATAGGCCAGTTCGGTCCGAATCGTGAATTCTACAGGGACAAGATCATCTACATGCCGTTCATCCTCATCCCGGACAAGGTCCAGGAACTCCTCGATGAATCGTTCGCCCCTCCGAAGCAGGGTTTCGAGGACGGCAGCTTCGCCGCTGTCGCCATGTACGACTACCCCAAGGATGCTGTCAGGGAGCTGATCGTCAACGCCCTGGTGCACAAGGACTACCACTACCATGAGCCTGTCACCGTATCCGTATATCCTGACAGGTTGGAGGTGTTCAACTTCGGCAAACTTCCTGAGGGCGTCACCGAATCCAACCTCAAAGGGAAGCATCCCTCCATCAGGCGCAACACCAGTCTCTCGGAGGTGTTCTTCGCGGCAGGCTACGTCGAGAACTGGGCCATGGGAATCCAGCGCATCATGGATGCGTGCAAGGCCAACGGGAATCCCGAGCCGATGTTCGAAGAGGCGTTCGGCGGTGTGACGGCCACACTCAGGATCAGATCCGATAAGAAGAAGCCTGCAGAACCCATCTCTTCCGATAATGGTCTTGACGAGAAGGACAGGGCCATAATCCAATGCATCTTGCAGAACAGCTCTTCCAGTAAGCAGGAGATATCAGATATCACTTCGATACCTCTCAGCACCGTAAAATATCGTGTATCGAAATTAACGGCAGCGGGATTTGTTAGAAGGGAAGGAAGCAACAAAAAAGGATTCTGGGTAGTCGATAAGGATAAGCTCTGAACTGGGTTTATCGGTTAATTTATCGGCTAACTTATCGGTCCATTTTTAACCGATAAATTCGTCATGACCACATACCTGGCTTCTTAGAAGTGTAAATGAAGGTGCATGCAGACCGCATGCACCAAAGGGTTTCATTCCTCGGACTTGCCGCCCTTCTTGCTCCTGATGAGCTCAGCCCTCATCTCCTGATCGCGCTGATACTCCTCGCGGAGCTTCCTCTCCAGTTCCTCCGGTGAGAGGTCGGCGTCGTCAATGAACTGTTCTGTGGCTTCCTTCTCATAGTTGCGAAGGTTGTTCTCGATCTCCTCGCCTTCGAAATCGAGACCCTGGTATGACTTGGTGTCCTTGTACATGATCGCCATCCCGTCTCCGACATACCATACGACGGAGTCGATCCCCTTCTCCAGATTCATCATCTTCGCAAGCTCTGACGGAACGGTCACCCTTCCGTAATCATCGAATTTCACTGATTTTCCAATCTTCACGTGCATATTGTCACTATTGACATTAATTGTCAAAAAATTATTTATACAATTCGGCCCCTTGTCCCAATTATGTCAAGATTGACAATGATTGACAATGACTTGCAATCGACCGAATTCAACGAGGAGTTCGAATATCTCAGGAGATTCGAGGAACTCAATGGATCAGCCGTTGCGAGCTGCGCTAAGCATACGAACACTGGCTGTGAGAAGGCATGCCCGTTCAACGAGGCCGTCTCAGACTGGCAGAAAGGAGTCCGCAACCACATGAGGGCCACCAAGAACCACAACAAACCCCTTACAATTGTCAATATTTACATAATATTGGGAGAGAACACAATTAATGTCAAAATAAAGGAAAAGGTGAACTAAATGTCAAAAGGAGTACACACATCGGACAGCTGTATAGCGGAATTCCTCGATGAGAAATTCATGAATGCCAAACCTTACACTCGTGACAAATGCAGATGGAGCCTTCAGCGCACGAGGGACTACCTCGAGAACGCGGACCGCTGCTCCGAGCCCCGCAAGATCACGCCCGACGACATCAAATTCCTGATGAACGGGCCCTGGAAGGACAAGACCGTCTCCTACCAGAAGAGCGAGTACAGCTACCTCAAGAGGTACCTCAAGCACTACAACAACGACGCCGCCGCGAAATCCGGAGTGCAGTTCGCCCAGGACATGAGGGTGAACGTCGACTGGCTGGATGAGGTGCAGTACCAACAGCTCCTCGATTTCCCCAAGACCCCTCTGCAGGAGATCATCATCCACCTGGAGCTCTGCATGGGTCTCAGGAGCGTCGAATGCGTCAGGCTGACCTTGGACGACGTGCACGACACCGGAACGAGGCCCTACCTCAACGTACGCGGCAAGGGACGCGGGAACGGGAAGTACAGGACCATCAGCTTCCACAAGGACACCAGGGCCGTCATCGAGAGATGGATGAAGGAGAGGGATCAGATGGTCAGGGACATCATGGCCTACAACCCTTCATGGAAGGATCCGGGAACGCTGCTCATCTACAAGCTCTACAAGAACAAGCCCAGGGGCGGAGCGTACACCGAGCACTCGGGCGCAATCGACGAACTCGTGCTCGACCCGATACGCGATGTGCTCGGCTTCCACTTCGCCAACCACACCCTCAGGAGGACCTTCGGAAGGAGGCTCTACCATGCGGAGGTTCCCATCGAGACCATCTCCAAGATCCTCGGCCACGAGTCGACAATCGAGACCCTGAAGTACATCGGGATCTGCCTCGACGACATGGACGATGCCATGGTGAAATTTGCACAGTATGACCGTAAACAGAGGCTTACAGGGGGTGTCTACTAAGGGTATCCAGAATCAATGGTCCCCGTGAAATCAGGGAGTGGGGACCACTTCCATTCAGTATTCTCGGAGAACACGATTTCGGGTTTTCAAGCTACCAAATTGCATACTACTACAATGTCTGAGCAGGCATGGAAGCAGAAGATCGGAATGACGATTGACATTAGGATACATCTATGATGTGCTACTCGCACCGATAATATGGTTAATTGATTTTGAATCAATTAAAAAATTAATTGTTACTAAAACAATTAGTTAAGAAGTTGTTTTATAATCAAAAATCTATCTATTCAATATGTCGGATGGAGAGCTCATCGGAAGAAACTCGGAACTGGCATATCTTGAGGGCCTTTGGAACAGGAAAGGACTGGTCACCTGCTGCATATGGGGTCGCAGGAGGGTGGGCAAGACATCTATCCTTAGAGAATTCGGTAAAGGTAAGAGGACCATTTATCTGCAAGGGATCAAAGGATCGTATTACGAGAACCTTTCATCATTATCACTAGACATATCTGAATTCCTTGGAGAGGATATCCCGCAATCGCAGGATCTATCGCATCTGATGAAGACGATAGAGGAGATTTGCGAGCAGGAACATACCCTGGTCATCTTTGATGAACTCCCCTATCTGCTGGAATCTGCACCTCAGGCCCCCTCTGTGATACAGAAATCGTTGGACAAGGGCCTGAAAGGACTGGACTGCATGTTCGTCATCTGCGGCTCATCGATCTCCGTCATGCGCAGGGAGACCGAGGATGCCGGCAAACCCCTGTACGGAAGATTCGATAACAGGAAACAGATCAAACCCCTATCGATAGAGGCATGCAGGGAATTCCATCCGAATATGGATTACGAAACGTCCCTGAGATGGTACTGCACCGTTGGAGGTATCCCTTACTATCATCTGAATACAGATGGCAAGGACTATCGGCAGCTCATCGAGGAGAAATTCTTCGACGATGACAGTTCATGGAGGAGTGATGCGGCAAGCATCATCCTCCAGGAATTCGATGGGAACAAGGATTACACCGGGGCCGTCAAATGCATTGCGGACGGGACGGTGAGACAATCCGAGATAGCCGACAAACTGATGATGGACCGCGCCGCATGCAAGAGACTGCTGGACAATCTGGAATTCGTCGGTATCGTGGAACGCAGGACCCCTATGGGGAACTCCCCGAAGAAACCGGTGTATTCCATCAAGGACCCTTTCATCTCATTCTCCTACAACATCATAAGCAACAATATCAGGATGATCGAGAACGGTTCTTCGAAATCTGCTGTATATGATTTCCTCAAGAACGATATAAACAGTCAGATTGGGCAGATGTTCGAGAAACTGTGCGGCGAATGGCTGGACTCGAAATATACCGTGATTGAACGTGGTCAGTGGTGGGGAAGGATCGATGACACTGACGTGGACATAGATGTCGTAGCAAAAATATCAGACGAACATCGCCTGATACGCACATTGGTGGGAGAGTGCAAACTCAGCAGGAAACCCGTGGGATTCACTGCGTACAATACGCTTATATCCAGAGCGAAGGTCGCGAAGTTCACGGAGAATGTCATCTTCGTTCTGTTCTCTGCGTTGGGATTCGAACAGGATCTTATCGATTACTCGGAAGAGAACGGCATCATCCTGATCGATGGAAAGACGCTTTATGGAGATAAGGCTCCACCTACCCTCTTTAACGGATGATGCCGGACGATATGCATCATGATTGGTATGGGATGCCTCCTGACCACTCTTGGATCCAATCGTGTAATCGATCGTTCTGAGAATCGTCGAACGATCATTCCCGATCTGATATCCCGTACTTCAGGAGCAATTCTCTTGCTTTGGCCACAGACTCCTCAGGGATGTATACTGATTTGCAACGGTGTTTGTTCCTACCTTGCATGATCAGACCCTTCTCTTCCAACCGGTCCAGCGTCGGGAAATCATACCCCTTCCAACTGCTGTATCCACCGTATTTCTCCTTGAAACATGTCAGGTACAACAAGATGAAAGTGAGTTCCTCCATCGCTTCTTTGGTATCCTCCATGATACAGATATGCAGATTACCATATACGGATGTATCGGTAACCATCTATCGATTTCTTACAAATTATTCCGAATACATCGGATAGGTGATGATAGCAATTCTTGCTATCTGCCCATAAAGGTAGAGAGTTTCATCTCTCAAATCAGGGAGGGGGACCATCCTTATCCAGCATCTTCAAATTTGGCAACTTACTGGTCAGGGATACCTCTCATCCATAATCGAATGAATTAAAGGAGACCGCTGTCAGGCGTATGAAGGTTGGTTTTTCAAAACTATATCTGCTCTCATTCTTTATAGGCAAAATCAGATGGCCCAATATGGCCGATGCAAGGATTGTGAGGTACTCCATAGCAATCAATGTTACCATTATCGTACTCGTTCTGTACATGATTGTGAACGTCATGTTCTGTATTGTCGATGTTGTCGATTATGCAGCATCGCAAGACGTTTACCTATTCTTAACCAATTGGTCCAACTATCTGGCAGCCATTGTCTCCGTCGGGACGCTTTACTGCATCCATAAAGGGATCAAGAGTCCCCACTTCCTGTTGGTACTGAAGCTGGCTGCCGTTATGATGCTAACGATCACATTGGTTGTAGTGGCCTTCGTTCTGGTTCCGTACCAGGGATGGACCATATTGCTGAACCCGGAGGGCTCGCTGATGGCGCATCTGATCAACCCCATTCTAGCAATCGTGGATTTCCTGTATCTCTCCGACATGGAGGCCATGGGCAAGAAAGGAGGCCATACTGTCGACCATTCCGATGCTGCTCTATATGGTGTTCATAGTGGTGTTCCTGATCATAGCCGGCAACGACGATTTGGCCCCGTATCCGTTCCTGAGGATCCATTCGCAATCTGTGCTCACAACATTGCTGGTCGGCATAGGGGTGTTCGTCACGGGGTTTGTCGTATCTTATGTCTACACGAAAATAGTGAGAAGGACCAATCCCAACCTCCGTCAGGCATCCGGATGATGTACAGGGATTTGGACAAGGCCGCATATTTGCTCGGATTCCTGGTCGAAAAGGTAAACTCGATGGTCGAGAGAAAGATAAGAGATATGATATACGGAAAGACCCTGGATAAATGGCTAGGGGGTTCACCTACGGGGAGAGGTTCTGAGCTCAGTCACACAGCCTATGCTAGATCTCCATGAAATCAGAGCGGAGACCATCTTCTCATCTAGTTTCTGAACAAGACAGTGTTGTGTTCCCTCTTGCCGACAGTCCATCGCCGGAGTCCTCTTAGATTAAAGTTTAGGCAGAAATGAAAGGGTTTAGGCCCCGAAGGGCTGATGAAATGTTCATTCCTTGCTCTCGATATCGATGATCTCCTTGGTCTTGCTCATGTGGACGATCTTGAAACGATATCCGATTATTGCAGCCGCGATAAGGATTATGGTACCGACGGCGAAAGCATCCGCTACGGAATTGGTGAAGACGAACTTGATTTGTTCGTCGAACAATCCGCCCAGATGCTCCAAGATACCTACCCCTTCGTTCGCCCATTGGGTAATCCCCTCCTGTATGGAGTAGTAACTGACACCAACGGCAACCAACATCGTGTACACGCTCGAACCGATAGTCGAACCGATGTTCCTGAACAGTGATACGACAGAGGTGGTCATTCCCACTTCGGAATCCACACAGCTGTTCTGCACACAGGCCATCAGCGATGCCATGAGACATCCAACGCCGAGACCGAATACGAACTCCGAAATCGCCAACTGAGGTACGGAGAATTCGGTGATGAAAGACATTCCCATCATTCCGAGGGCCATCAGGACCGGTCCTGCGAAGATCCAAGGTTTATATCCTGTCTTCTCGACCTTGCTTCCAGCGATGGCTGAAGTGATGGCCATACCGATGATCATGCACAGCATGAAAAGTCCGGCGTTGATGGCGCTGTATCCTTCGACCTTCTGCAGGAACATCGATGTGAACAGTTCGTCACCGATCATCGAGAATCCGAGCAGGAACAGCAACAAGGATGCCGACCTGACGGTGGGGTTCTTCAGCACATGGGGTGCGATGATGGGTTCGGCGGCCTTGGATTCTACTCTGCTGAGAAGGATGATGAGTCCGACCATGACGAAGATCATCACGAGCGACTCAATACTGACGACATCGAATGCCGTTCCGAACATCTGGAAGTAGATGATGAAGACGATCAGAAGCAAGGTGATCAGACCGATTCCTTTGAAGTCTATCTCAGGCTTAGCCTGCAGATTGGCAGGCATTGGGAACTCCTCCTTACACATTATAATTGTTGCCAGAAGGATGGGGATGTTGATCGCGAATGCGAAATGCCATCCAGGGATGCCTGCGATGCTCATGGTTGCGAGCGCTCCTCCGATCAGAGGGCCGATACCCAATCCGATACCAAACAGTGCACCGAGGGCACCCTGCATCTTCCCCCTCTCCTCAGGGGCATACAGGTCCGCAATGACAGCGGCGGAAACTGGAATTATGATACCTCCGGCCATACCTTGGATGGCACGGGCGCAGACCATGATCTCCATGCTGATACCGATGGTAGCAACGATGGAACTCAGAAGGAAGAATATGAGTCCGATCATCAGCAGCTTCTTTCTTCCGTAGAGATCGGAGAGCTTACCTGAGATCGGGATCATGATGGTCTCGAAGAGCAGATAGCCCATCGTAAGCCACGGTAGAAGGCTTGTATTGTTGAACGAGTTACCGATCTCAGGACCGCATGTTGCCGTTATGGAACCGTCGAAGCACGCTACAAGCATAGCGAGTGCGATTCCATACATGATCTTTTTACGAACCTGCGGGTCGATATTCTCGTAAGTTAGAATTTCTCCCGACATGAATGTGCGAAAGAGAACTATCTTTAATAATCTAACACCACAGCGGCTGCAGGACAATCATCGACCGCGACCGCTTTTCGAACCCATTTCTCTGAATCGTAACCCTCATCATCCTCCAGAATTCGGAGACATCGCTCTGCTGTCAAGGCCTTGCTTTATACTTGTATTGATAATCTGATGATAATATCTTAATACATTATATCTGTCAGTTTCTGTAATCAGATTTGACCGCTATCCGGTCGGACCATTGAAATGGTGATTGAATGAGAAAGACAGGAAATGTCGGAAAGACATCTAACTCCGCGAATTCGAAGAAGCTGGCCCTGGTGCTGATGGCTGCTGCGTTCATGCTGTGCGGTACATATATCGTCGCGGTCGGAGCGGAATCAACGGATGCTGTAATACACGACGGGGATATAGGAATACACGACGGGGATACAGGAATAATCCACACTACCTGGAATTCAGGAAATTGTGTGGTCACGTATGATAGCCAATGGATGCAGAAAGACTCTGCAGGATTGGTCCAGATAGGCGATGGTATCCTAAAGGTCAGCGGAAATGGCCCCATGGAGGACTATCACCATGTAGACCACACCGATTGCTCCACCACCCCGTGGATAGATAGGGCCGCATGGGCTTCCCCGTACTACGGATGCAATAAGCTGATCATAGAGGAAGGCGTGACCCATATCGGATCCTTCGCATTCTTCTGCTTGAGATTCTCTGAAGTTGTGCTTCCCAGCACCCTGACCAGTATCGGAAACAGCGCATTCGAAAGAACCGAACTCAAATCCATAGTCATCCCAGACACTGTCACCAAGATGGGAGACGAGATCTTCAAGGACTGCACCCAATTGACTTCCGTCAAACTGCCGAACGGCATAAAGGAACTTGGACTAGATGTGTTCTACGGCGCACCCATCCCAGAGATCGAACTTCCAAGCTCGATAAGGGCTTTGAACGGAACGTTCTCGAACTCAGGTATAAAGTCGATAGTGATACCGGATGGCGTCACGAAGATTGCTTCGAGAACATTCTCAAGCTGCAGTGATCTGAAGACAGTCGTTCTCCCTGATTCCGTCACGGAGATTGAAGAGTGGTCATTCGACAGCAGCGGAATCACCGAAATAAAGCTGGACAACATAAAGTCCATAGGAAATGGTGCCTTCAAAGGATGCGAATCTTTGAAATGCGTCATACTCCCTGAAGGTCTGGAATCGTTAGGAAGCAGCGCTTTTGAAAATTGTACATCTCTCGAATATGCATATATCCCCGATAACTTCAAAGAGATTCCGGGATGCTTGTTTAGAGAATGTAAATCGTTGAAAACGATAGTCCTGCCCGCTTCCATTGAATCGATAGAGGGTCATGCCTTCGCCGGTACTCCGTTAGAATACGTCAATATCCCCGATTCCGTCAAATCCATAGGCGCGTGTGCATTCAGCTCGAACAGCCTGACGTCAGTGGTCATACCGGCTTCCGTCAAATCCATAGACACGATGGCATTCACATCCGAAACCCTGAAATACATCTCTATCGAAGGGACTGATGTCGACCTCGGTTTCTTTACCTTCCTATGCGCAAACCTGGAAACATTCAACGCACCTGCGATCAACGACCCGCAAATAGCCTCAAAGTACATGGGCTCATTCACCTCGATGACGTTCTACGAAAGCGATAAGACGACAAAGGTTGAACCAGTGACTGCGGGTGCCATCGGCGGATACACATGGACTTCCATTGGAGCGCCGGAGAAGGGCAGCGTGTACAAGATCCCGGATCCGAAACCGGAAACGCTCACCTACACGTGGATGAACTACGACGGTACAATACTTCAGAAGACCACAGGAGTACCCCTGAACGAATGGCCTTCGTATGAGGGAGAAGACCCTGTGAACAAATTCGGACTCACGTTCTGCGGCTGGAACTCGGTGGAGGACAGATACGGCAACGTGTTCCTTTTGGCTACATACCAGGTGGGAGATGTCACCGATGTCGGCGGAGACGACGGCATGGACGGCGAGGATGACTCTCCTGCTGACGACACTCCGAAGACAATCGCCACAGTGATCGTTCTTGCTGTAACGGCTATTTTCATCGCAGCCGTTGCACGCAAAGGTTGAAACGATTTATGAGGGGGAGGGCCGCACAACGGCCCGAACCCTCCGAATTCTAATACGATTCTTTTCTCCAGTTATCTTCCAATGAGGGTGTTGAAACTATTGTTCAGTTAACCATCTTCTTAAATCCTATTGTTGCGCCATACCTTTCTTTCAAACTAAAACTCAGAAAAGAATGACAGCTATCACCATCATAAAAGGTATGCTACTCTTTTGACAGAAGTAATTAGATAATCCATCTTTTGGTCTTTTATAATAATAGATTTAATACTACTTTATAGACGTCCATTTTTCACTATTCTCCTCGTAGTGATTACGCTTTATTTCTCTGATTAAAAGTTTTATTGAGTTGTCAACATTGGATGTATTATTACATTATATTTTAATATTAGATTTTAAGTCTTAATTTTTTAGAGTGATTTTTTACAACTCTAATACTATAATTAATTGGTATTTTTTAACCATATTTATGTGTTCTTTAAATACTAATTAACCAAAAAATTAGTAGCTAAAACAAAAATTAACAAAAATCTTATGTCTGAACAATAACTATTTTATACTCATGGATGACCTTTTTTCACTCAACCAATTTCGGTTAGAAGGAGTAAAAAATGAGCAAGGAGGAAATCTATCAGGCCTTAGCCGACTCTGTAGTGAACTTGAAGATCAAGGACGCTGCACCGTTAGCGCAACAAGCGCTCGACGAAGGTCTCGACCCCGTAGAAGCAATAAATGAAGGACTCGTTAAAGGAATGTCTATTGTTGGAGACAAATTCGCAGAACACAAGATGTTCCTTCCTCAGGTCCTGGTAGCTTCCAAGGTACTGTATGCAGGATTGGACATTCTTATTCCTGCAATTCCCGCAGGGGCTTTGGACAACGCAAAGAGAGCAGGCACAGCAGTCATGGAAGGAGACGTCCATGACATCGGTAAAAACATCGTTAAGACCATGTTGACGGCAGGAGGATTCCTCGTCACTGACATGGGTAAGGATATCGCACCTAGTCTGATCGTAGACAAGGTGAAAGAGGAGAAGCTCGAGATTCTCTGTCTCTCAACGCTCATGACCCCCACCATGGATGGAATGAAATCAACCATGGATCTCATGAAGGAATCCGGCCTCAAAGAAGGATGCATTGTCACAATTGGCGGACCACCGACTTCACCTCAGTTTGCCGAGACCATTGGAGCAGACCACCGTGACATCAACGCTCAGGACTGCGTTGCATACCTCAAGGGGTGATTTGAATGGTCGCACCTATGACACCCTATGAGAGAGCAGTAGCAACCCTCATGAACGAGCCTGTCGATGAGCTTCCCGCATACCCTCTTGTCTGCGGACTTCAGAGAAGGCTTCTCCCCAACCAGCCAGTTACCTACAAGACTTGGGCAACTGATGCGAAGGTATGTGCGGATTCATTCGTCGAGGGATTCAAGCAGTACAAATTCCCATACTCTGTTCTGCTAGAGGACCTTTCCGTCACAGCTCATGACTACGGCGCGAACGTAAGGATGGATGCTGAGAACACTCCATTCGTCGATGGTCACATCGTCCACACGGCAGAAGATTACGAGAAGATCGCTGAGACACACCCCGACTGCCATAAGGGCCGTACGGGACACCTCATTGAGATGAACAAACTTGCTGCAAAGGAACTGAAAGGAAAATCATTCCTCATGTCATTCCTCGAGGGACCTCTCCTAACTCTCACCCAAGCAGGAGGAGCGGAGCAGGTCATGATGGACATGTACACTGATCCCGATGCAGTCCACAAGGCACTAGAATCCACGACACAGTTCTGTTGCGAAGCAGTAACAGAGATCGCACAGACCGGCGTAGAAGCAATGTGTTGGGATTACCTTTGGGGTAACTACTCCTGTCTCGGAGACCCTGAATACATGGAATTCGAGGGAGAGAAATACGCCAAGAGGACCAACGAAGCAACCAGGAAGGCAGGAATCGGTCTCGCAATCCACAACTGTGCTGATATGCCTCACCTCGACACCCAGATCAAACTGTTCGGTGTTGACGGATACTCTATGGCATATTACCCTCAGATCCCTGAGTCCCCTACGATGGCAAGCGTCATCGAGAGAGGATACGGCGAGAAGTGTACAATCATGGGAACAATCGACCCCCAGCTCTTCATGAGAGGCACTTACGATGAGGCTGTACAGGTGACCAAGGAACTCTGCCAGGACTGTAAGACCGCAATGTGCAAAGCAGGGCTCAACTCGCACGTGTGCATCGCATCCGGATGTGAGGTCCCTCCGGACCTTGAGACCAAGTGGGAAGTTGTCCAGGGAGTTATGGACGCGACCCACAAGTACGGAGCATTCTGAGAAACATTCTAACCCGCCTTCGGGCGGGGATTCCACCATCCTGCTCCTGCCCCTTGTTTTTCTTCCAGCAGGGCGGTGGAATCCACAATTGAGTGATTCCCATGACTACTACGTTCTTCAAAGCCATGAACGACCATGGCTTCAAAGATACTGAGACCGCATCGGTACGCAAAACCCTTACGTGCCCCAGATGCGGATTCAATTTCTCACTGGTTTACGCCAGGGCATTCGCTTGCCAAGGATGCTCGGAAGCCGTTCGCGGTTGCAACAAAGTACGTTGCAACAAATGCGATTACGAATTCCCTATACTGAACTCGACTGACATCCATAACAAAGATCAGCAAAGGATACTGTCAGACCACATGAGTAATTTCATGTACAACCGTGGCACGGATCGTGGCATATCATCATTCAACAAATGAATAATCAATACCAGAATAGGGCGACCCCTATTCTCCACACCTTCTTACAACCTCTTAACACCGACATCACTAGGACGGGATTCAAGAATCATGACACTGGGATTAGGCCTCGATACCGGGGGCACATACACAGATGCAGCCATAATTAATTTGGACAATAACGATGTCCTTTACTGCACTAAGTCTCACACAACTAGAGAGGATTTGAGTATCGGATTGCGCAATGTAATGATGAAAATCCCACAAGAGTATCTACCAAAGATTGGCGTCGT
This sequence comes from Thermoplasmata archaeon, assembly GCA_015063285.1. Lineage (NCBI taxonomy): Archaea > Methanobacteriati > Thermoplasmatota > Thermoplasmata > Thermoplasmata archaeon. Next base: position 55,861 of record SUST01000006.1, on the reverse strand, counting down.
ATCCCTCTCATCTACTCTAGCAACCAACTCAGTAGTGGAGGGAAAAGGATGCAGAGTAGGACTCATATGCATCGGCAATGATTACGACAATTCAGTTAGGTCTGACTTTTCCATAGTGATTTCTGGAGGCCATGACCTGCATGGAAATGAGGCGAAACCGCTTGACATCGATGCCGCTACAAAATTCCTGGAAGAGATCAAAGGGAAGGTAGATGGACTGTCAATCAACAGTTTCCTGTCAGTCCGCAATCCTGACCACGAGAACAAAATCAAGGCTTTGGCCAAGTCCATTCTGAATGTGCCTGTGATATGCGGACATGAATTATCTTCCGGACTCGGCTTTAACGAGAGGACGTCCACATCCATAATGAATGCGCGCCTCATCCCGATCATCGACGACCTCATCAAATCAGTTAAGAAAGTCATGGAAGAGCTGTCCATTCATGCCCCTCTGATGATAGTACGCGGAGACGGATCCATGATGGGCGAGGACATCGCAAAAGAACGTCCAGTGGAAACAATCATATCCGGACCAGCTGCGAGTCTTATAGGAGCTATGGTGCTGACCGGACAAAAGAACGCCATCGTTATGGATATGGGAGGAACTACGACAGACATCGGAATCCTTCGTAACGGAAGACCGCGCCTTGACCCCGAAGGTGCGATCATCGGTGGAAAACGCACGAGGGTGATGGCTGCTGACATCGAGACTTCTGGTATTGGAGGGGACAGCCGTATATTGGTGAACGGCCCGAATATGATACTTTCATCTCTGAGAGTAATGCCTGTGTGTCTTGCCAGCACCGAGTGGGAATTTGTTCACGATTACTACAGAAGATTAACGAATATCGCATCAAGGCCTTCCCCACCTGCGTTAGGCGAGGACAACATCATACTCGATTGCGAGATGTTCCGCACCCTCAGGATACCTGAGGAAGGCCGTATTATCACACCAACAGACATGAGTCTGCTGGAGCTTCTTAAAGATCATCCGTACAGCCTGAACGAGGCAGGCGAGATTCTGGGAATACATCCCATGAACTTCAACATATACAAACTCGAATCCCTCGGTTACATACAAAGGATAGGTGTAACGCCTACAGATATCCTCCATGCTGAGGGCACATATTCCGAATTCGATGCAGAAGCTTCTCTGGCCGCAGTAAACTATCTTGCAGACAGAATGGGATCGAACACCGAATCCTTCATCAAGGAAGCGAAGGACCGCATAAAATACAAACTATGCTTGGAACTGATGAAGGTCATCTACCATGAGGAAGGGGGGCACACCATCAGCGATGTGGCTCAAAATATGCTCAAGAAAGCAGTCTTCCATGAAGGTAACAATGACTACAGCTGCAGCATTACGATAAAACAACCGATCATAGGCATCGGTGCCCCGTCAGGAGTATACATCAAATGGGTGGGAGAGGCGTTCAATACCCCTGTTCTCATCCACGAATACTCCGGAGTAGGAAATGCAATCGGCGCCATTACTTCCTCCATCTCCGAAGTCCTGGAGATTCTGATAAAACCGGAAACAATCGGTGCTACCGAGAGCAAAGTAGAGGTATTCTCCAAGATGGGCAATGTAAAATACGATTCCATGGAGGAAGCCCTCAAGCATGCCGAAGAAGACGGACGCAGATATGTTCAGGACGCCATAGACAGAAGCGGTGCTGAAGACATTTCAATCAGCGTTGAAACTGATCGCAGCACGTTCAAGTACGGTAACTCGAAGGATTACGGAGAGGACAATCCTCTGGTCGAAATCCACATGACGATAAGGGCTGCGGGTAAGCCCAAGCAATTCAGGTGAATGTGATGAGGATAGGCATTCTCGCATGCGACATTCTGAAGCCGGAATTGGAATACCTTACAGCCGGCGATGAGGACATCGTGATGAAGAAGTATCTCGAATTCGCACTGCACGAAGACCCCCCGCATATGAAGGAGGTCATACTCGAGGAAGCAAAAGAATTCGAAGGAAAGGTGGACGTCCTCTTCCTAGGATATGCGGTTTGCAACTCCTTGGAGAGAATAACCGATGAGATTCCCATACCATCTGTGATGCTGAAAGGTTGTGACTGCATCGAAGCGATACTTGGCCCTGATGAATACAAAGCGGAGAAGAAAGACTGCACAGGAACATGGTTCAATACACCCGGATGGGCCCTGGAAGGCACACAGGGACTGATTAAAGAGTTGCACCTAGATATGCTTGAGGACTTCGAACCTGAATTCTTCTTCGACATCATCTTCGATTCTTATCAAAGGGTACTTTTCCTGGACACAGGGATCGGCAACGAGGATGAATATCGCGAGCTCTCAGAGAAATTTGCTAATGAACTCAATCTAAAACATGATTGCAGAAAATGCGATATAGATAGGATCAAAAAAGCGCTTACTGAAGCGAAAGGATTAGCAAGTGTGTAAAGAAGGAAGGAAAATGGCCAAAGTAGTAGTGAACATGAATACATGCTCGAAGCAGCATGTAGTCGAGGTGAAACTGAATGATGAAGGGAATCTGGATGTGATAATAACATCCAACTGTCCTCATGTCAAGGAATATGCGAAGAAACTTACCGTGATAACCATGGATGATGTTACTACATTTGCTGGAAGCAAAGTGGTGGATCCCGAAGTTAGAGCGACGCTGTCCTTGCCGTGTCTGGTTCCTAATGCGGTATTCGATGCCGCATGGCTCGAGATAGGGCTTCTATCTCCTAACCTATGCAACCTCGCACACAACAACGAGATCGTCCTGGATGGTCAATAAACCGATAAGGCTGAATCACGAACCGATCTTGTATCTCTCAGGCGGTATCGTGATCTCAGCCACATAACTATGTCCCTTCGGAATCCATTTTACATCCATACCGTTGCCCTTGCAAATCTGAGTGATCAGGACCGTTGGTAACGGGTCGAGATAGAACATTCCTGATTGATTATTCCCATAGGATAACGGATGCACACCGTCGTCCATGAGGGTCAGTTTAAGATTCCCGTCCTCAACGCTGAACTTTACCTCTATGGAAGTGATGTTTATGCATCTGTTGGAGACCATGTGTCTGTATTCGTAGAATACGCGGGACAAAGAATTACTGGCGAACACCTTGATGCTTGCCAATTTGATTTTGATGTCCAATGACGAACCGATATAATCGTCGAATCCTTTGTCGATGACCTCGTCCAAATCTACCCATGACAGATTGCTGAAGTCCATCATAGTCACCGATTTCAAGAATCTCGAAATATCCTCCAGTTTGTACTTGATGGTCACGAACTTCTCATCAGAATCCTTGATGGTTTTCAGAATCGCCACCACAGACATCAATTCGTTACTGACCAGACCCTGCATCAATCTCAAAGTGGCCTCATCACTGCTGATCTTGCTCTTGTACTCCAAGATGTTGGTCACCTCAGTGAAGATCACACCGTAGCCGTCGAGGCCTTCCTCACTGAATTTATTGATAGTGAGTGACCATTTCACATTCCCGACATCGAAAACAATACCGTCATCCAAATCAGTATAATTGGCGATACGCGCGATTATGTAATCGACGATCTCCCCCCTATTCTTAGAAAGGTCCACCATTTCTGTGGTAGGTTTCAAACCTAGAATTGATGCAGCGTTATTGTTATAGATTGCTTTGAAACCTTCACGCGTCACATACATTACGCCGAACGGACTCCTATCAAGTATCTTCCTGTAGATCGCCAGCTCGCTCTCGTACCTGTTCTTGGTGATGACGGACTGCTGTATCTTGAAAGCCTCTTGGAACAGCTGCTGGACATTGTACTCATCGGACGTGTTGTATTCCCTTGCCTTGTTCCCGACACCCACTGTACCGATGATCTCTCCATTCAACTTGATCGGGACCATCATCAGGGTCTTCATCTCCACATGGCCCATCGGTGCTCCGTGTTTCATGACATGATTCGTCGTCTTATAGTCATCAATGATCACAGTTTTGCCTGTACGGACCGGTGCTGCCCACAGGCCTGCTTCATTCAGTTTGAAATCCATCTGCTTATTCTGCACACGGCATTCATTCATCGCTGACTGGGACCAAGCCAGCATCGTCAGCTTGTTCTCCGGGATATTCACAAAAGCAACGTATCCTATCTTACTGTCCGTCAGATACATGGCATTCTCAAGAGCATAATTGATGATCGCTTGGAAATCATATTGATCCTGCTTCGCCAATTCGACCAATGAGGAATATCTCTTAGTGTCCAGCATGTGCTGTCTCTTGACACGGTATCTCTCAACGGCGAAGATTATCAGATCCACGAGTTCCTTGTAGTAGTCCGCAGGTTCTTTGTCGGCAATACAAAGATAATTGTCCACATGCTCATTCACTGCAGAAGACATCAGCTCAGGATCGCATTCTTTGGACATCAGAATAAGGGGCAAATCCACGTTGAAACGATTCAACGCCTTCATGATTTCCACAAACCTTAGCGTTTCAGTCTGCTCTATGATGATAACATCAATAAGCTCTGCAGCGTTAATCAAGCTCATCAATTGGTTAACATCGCCGACGACTACGGATTTGATGTCCTTGTTGAAATGATGTAAGAATTTCTCAGTCAGACTGATAGTAATCTTTGCATCACTTATTATCGCCGCGTAATACACTCCATCACCATCATTCTGTCTCTAAACAAAGTTAAAGATTACAGCAAGCCTGATAGTATTGATGCCCCTGCTTGTTCTTAACTGAGTACGACATAAGCATATTTTAACCTGACTTTATATTGATACTGGTTCAGTTCATAAAGACCATCATAAATGATCCAATAAACAGTCAATTATGAATGATTATTCCTATCGTCTCGATATGTGTTGATATTTGTCTGTAGCATCTACCATAAACGGCATTAATCTAATCCTCATCCCAGCTACTGTCGACTACTAGTGTAATGAAACAAGAGAATAGGGGCTATGAGGGACACGATCTTCTATTATCGGTATTCAGTTCTCCACATCATCGTTGCCCTTCTCGCCCTTCGGCACAGTGGTAGTCTTCTGCGATGGCGCCATTCCTGTATCGATATCGTCCGAATGATAGATGACATACGGATGCTCATCCACCGTTATGATGTCAGAGGTGACTCCGTAAACATCTTTGATCGTGTCTGCGGTGAGTGTCTCGTCAGCCGGTCCGTCCGAGTAGACCTTTCCCTTACAGAACATGATAACGCGATCGGAGAATTTCGCAGCAACATTTAGATCATGACAAATCACGAGAACCGTTATGTTCCTCTCATGCGCCAGGTCGCGCAATAACTTCATCGTGTACAGTTGATGATAGATGTCTAGATTGGAAGTAGGTTCATCGAGCATAAGGAGATCGGGCATCTGCGCAAGCCCTCTTGCGATCATGACCCTCTGGTGCTGTCCGGCTGAGAGTTCGTTGAAGTTCCTCATCGCGAACTCGCCCATATGCATCTTCTGAAGACTGTCTGCGGCGATTTCCATATCCTCTTTGGTCACGGTATATCCTGAATGGGGATACCTTCCCATCAGTACGGTATCCATGACAGTCATGGCGAAAGTCTCTCCGGATGCCTGAGGGACATACGCGACCCTTTTCGCTATATCCTTGTAGGAAAGCTCCATGACATCCTTTCCGTCAAGCAAGACACGGCCTGAGGTCGGCTCCAGGATCTTGTTTATCGTGTACATGAATGTCGATTTACCGACTCCGTTCGGCCCCAAGATACTGATCAGACCAGGCTGATCGATGGTCAGGTTGATATGCTCCCATATCAAGTTGTCACCATAAGATACCCCTAGATCCTGAGCCTCAATCTTCAATGACATCACCACACCTCCTTCTTCTGTCTGAGCAATAGGATCATGAACACAGGTCCTCCGATGATCGACGTGATGATTCCGATGGGCAGCGTGGGAAGAACAATCTGCACGACACAGTCAGCTAATAGCATCAAACCTGCACCCATGAGCCCGGCCGCCGGGATAAGTATCTTGTTATCTGAACCGACAAAGATACGGGCTATGTGCGGTCCGACCAGTCCGATGAACCCTATGACTCCCGTGAACGATACTATTCCGGCTGCGAGCAGCGAAACGGTGACAAGCGTTATTATGCGCGCCTTGTTGACATCCACACCTATGCTCTTCGAATATGAATCTCCGGCATTCATTGTGTTGAGCACCCTCGCCATATACAACAGTACGATGCCTCCGAGCAAGGTCATGAGGAACACATATGGAACGGTCTCCCAACTGGCCGAATTCAGGGACCCGATGGTCCACGCTATGACGCTGGCGGCAGCGTCCGGATCTGCGACCAGCATGAGATAAGACTGCACCGCGTTGAAGATGTACATCAGGGATATACCTGACAGGATTATCATGGCTGGGGACGGTTTCTTGTAAAGGGATATGAGAATGATGAACGCCGCGGGCAGAAGTGCGAACACGAATGCGTTGATGACCGTTCCGAAGCTGCCTCCTATGATGGCAATCCCCAAGGTGATGGCTATGGTGGCACCTAGAGCAGCTCCTGAGGATATTCCTGTGGTGTATGGATCGGCCAACGGGTTCTTCATCATGCTCTGCATAGCGGCTCCAGCTATTGCCAGTCCCATTCCAGCCAATAGGCCCATTATGACACGGGGCATCCTAAGCTCCCAAACAACCATCATGTCAGTGGACATGACCTGGTCCCAATCCATCAGCCTCTCGAAGATGGCTGCATATACGTCGATGAAACTCAGGGAATACGCTCCGAGACCGATGTCGATACCGAATGTTATCAGACACAGTACGGCCACGACCAACAGCATCATGAACTTGGCATACTTGTATGCGCTGTATTGTCTGATGATGTCCTGATTGGTCACTGCACCATCCGATTGCTTCTTCACAACCTTGGATGAACTCTCGGACAGACGCAGCTTCAGGCCCAGGTTGGCTATCTTGCTCTTGTACTTTATCTTCATTCGGCCGCCTCCCTCATCCCTTCAGATCCCCCGTTATGCTGAAATCCTCGTTGATGACGACCATACGCAGCATCCTGCAGAGGTCGCCTATGTAAAATGTATAATCCGTTCTGTCCTCCGAATGAGTCCAGACAGTTGTTTCGATATCGCCGATCAGTTCCTTGCCTATGCATTTGTATGAGCTCTTGACGGGCAGATCGTCGCTGCCGAAAACAATACCGAATTCTATGTCTTTGCTGCAACTGACAGAAGTGATGGTCGATTTGCCCTGATACAAACGGTACATCCCGGTCTCGGGAACATACTCGATGGTGCATTCTCCAGAGCATTCCTCACCCATCAGCGTTCCGGTGACCGCAAGATTCTGAATCCCCTCATGGGGGTCAGGGTGCATACTGGACATACCTTGGTAAAGGGCGAACATCACCATCGATCCTGCTATCAGGACCACGCACATCAGAAGTGCGGAACCTTTCGATCCCAATGATTCGTCGCCCATCATATCACCATGATCCTTGGCCAATAGAGGGAATCCTCCAGGCTCTCATAGTTGTAGAAATACTCCCCCATGGACCCGTCCTCATCGTATATCCCCATCCATTGAAGGCTTTCGTTGACGATCTTCTTGACATCGAACTCCGTCCATCCGTAAAGCACATTCGCGAGACCCGCTATGTAGGCCAATTCATGGGGTCCGGTGGCGTAGACCCATCCGAATGTCTGAAGTGTGACTGCATCCTTTCCGCAGTATTTGTCCAGGTATTGCTTCGTCTGATTGTAGATGACATCCGCATCCGGTCTGTCCGGATTTATGGGGCCGATGTTGTATGGTCCCGAAAAAGTGCCGATGAAAAAGTCGAAATGATATATCCTGTAAATCTCCGCCAGAGTCTCCTTATTAACAGAAACGGACCAACTCGTAGCAGGTGCACCGATACTCTCGAGATACTCGTGAGTCACATCTATTATGCCCATCTTCTTGAGGCTCTGATACTCGCCGGATGTTACACCGAGCATATCGAAGGTGTCCATGGAAACGTTGTCGGTATCGCTCAGCACTGCGATGACCACTGCCTTCCTCTCCTCATCGGTCAATGCTGCGACCTTCTCCATTATCGCGTTATAGTAACCGTCATGCCAGGAAACCCATTCCGATGCCCTGTCATACTTGTGGAAGAGATATCCGAGCGTGAGCATTCCATTGCAGACGGCACCCCTCTCCCAAGACTGTATACGGACCAGCTGAACTGTACAATTCTCAAGCTGCTCCTCGAGATATCCGGTGTTCCTTGCATACCTGGAATTCATCACTGCCGTGAGATAACCGTCACCATACTCCTTCGCGACCTGCAGATACTGCTCGGCACTGATATGCCTATATGACCCCGTACTCCCCAGTTCAGAGTAATCCAAAACTCCTGCAAACTCCTTCCAGTATGTCCCGTTATCAGGGGTTATACTGACTTCTGAATTGGCACACCTGTCGTCGAGTGCGATGATTGAATCCACATCCAGGATCATCAACATCTGGAGAGTCTGCGTGAGGATGTTCGATGTATGGAGCGGCCAATCCATGTGGTATTTAGATACCACGAAATCGCAGTCCACATAATAGGCAACATCATTGTATGTGTATAGGCCGTTCGAATCCTTGGCGATCATCTGCTCCAAGCGTTCCACATCGCCGTCATCTATGACTCCGTCATAATTGGCATCGCACATGAAATTATCAACATAATCATATGAACTCAAACTTGCGATGTGATTGACGATCTCCAGATCATCTTCATCGAGGTCGTCATCTAGATCGGCATTGCCCAGGATGAGTAGACGAGCAGGATAATCGCTGTCATTTTCATACATCGCCCGCAGAGCATCAGCTAGATAATCCTTGTTTCCTTTCTCATGATCTTCGCCGCTCAGCGACATGTAGACCGCTGTCGATAGTATAACAACGGCTATCACTATCACAGCCAACGCTCTCTTTTCCACAGATGCCACTTGGATTGATAATCCAATACGCACTCTCTTAAACAATATATAATGATGAGGACCGTAACGGCCGCATATTCAGCATTTGTTTTTCTCGCTTTTTGATAATCGATAACAAATGGTCGACTACCTTCGTCACATCTGTGTAACGGTTGAACCGTTGCCTATAATCCCTTTCAAGGAATCGGCATTGATCAGATCCCCGACCTCCAAGGTTCTGATCGAAGATTCCCCATCCTCTGAACATACTGAAACTTGATAGTTCTCCGGCGCATCGAGTTCCTGTATCCTCATGGTTCCATCCGGAGATCTAAGCTCGTATCCGTAAAGGACTCTGAATGTCTCCGGCGCCAATCTGAATCCTAGGCCCAAGGCCTTCATATAGCTCTCTTTGGCAGTCCACATCCTGATGAAGACGTCCTCGCGATCCTTCTCTTCCACCTTATCGATGTAATCTTCGTATTCTTCTTCGGTCATCACTCTGCGGGCTATGTCCATATTGCGACCGACAGATTCGATATCGATACCGACAGGTGAATCCGATACAGCAAAAGCTACGTAATGTCCTGAATGAGAAAGATTGAATTCCACCCCTTTTACATGGAGCTTACCGTTCTCATCGGCGGTCACCTTCCCATAGGACCGTTCCACCAATCTGATGAACAATCCAGCGGTGATACTGAGCATCTTGTCCTTGGGGAATCTGTAGAAATCGGCCTTGCCCTTCCTTTCGTCCGACAGGAGCGCATATGCCCTGTCATACGTCTGTTGGTCTTCAAGAGGGGTGCAGTCCGTGATGAAACAGTGAATCATTCTATGTCCAATGTATCGTAGAATCCGGTCATCTCAAGGATCGCACGGACGTCGTTGTTGACGCCTATCAGCTTGATCCCGTTCCTGTCCTGCATGATCTCGTCCGCGTTCAGTATGACCCTCAGTCCCGCTGAGGAGATGTACGGCACCTCAGACATGTCCAGTTCAATGGTCATGACGTCGTCCCCGACCTCCAGATCCGTTCTCAACTCACCTGTGTGGTCCGGAACTATCAGAACCAGGGCAGCTACCACTAATGTGAATACTGCCGTGATTGCCAACAGTACTGTGTAAGACCTGTTCATCAGGAAGAAATCTCATCTATCAATTATATCGATTCCCTTGCTACAGTCAGTTAATCCATCTTCGAATGTTTTTCGAACTAGAATATGCATCCCTGTAAAATATGGAAAATGTAATCCAAGAAGCATGAAGATGTATCAAGTCGATGCATTCACTGACCGTCCGTTCTCGGGAAACCCTGCTGCTGTTTGCGTTTCGAAAAAAGCTCTGAGCGACGACGTCATGCAGAAGCTAGCTATAGAGAACAACCTCTCTGAGACGGCCTTCGCGGTCGGAAGCGATGGGAGATATGAACTTAGATGGTTCACCCCCGGCGGGGAGATCGACCTATGCGGGCACGCGACCCTGGCGACGGGATTTGTAATTCTGAACTATATCGAACCTGATGCATCCCAGATAGAATTCAGCACCAAGAGCGGTATCCTGAGGGTCACCAGAGAAGGAGATTGCTATTCAATGGATTTCCCGCTTATCAAGACCCAGCCTATAGATGTCACCGAGGACTTCGTCGATGCAATTGGGTGCGACATAGAAGAAGCAGCAATAGGTTACAGGGACCCCATATTGCTGCTAAAGACTGCAAAGGATGTCATCGACCTCGATCCTGATATGGGAAAAGTGAAAGAACTCAAGGATGGACTCGGCCTTTTCGTCACAGCCCCCGGATATGATGGATTCGATTTCGTCTCCAGAGCATTCTGGCCCAAATTGAATGTGGATGAGGACCCGGTATGCGGTTCTATGCACTGCAGCCTGGTCGATTTCTGGAGCAAGAAACTTGGAAAGAACCGTATGGTCGCACGCCAGGTATCAGAACGTGGAGGCACGCTCACCGTTGAAATTATAGGAGACAGGGTTAAACTGAGCGGCAAAGCGATTCTGTTCGCCACTTTCGAAGTAGATGACTCGATCCTGTTCTGAGCATCACTCGATCTTGCGAATCACACGGGCCGGCACCCCTCCGACCACTGTCATCGGGGGAACATCCTTCGTCACGACCGCGCCTGCAGCAACCACAGAACCGTCCCCGATGGTCACACCTTTCAGGATGGTCGCGTGGGAACCGACCCATACATTCTTCCCAAGGACTATCGGGGCCACATGATTCTCTGCCCTTCTATTCGGATCTAGATCGTGGTCTATGGTAGCGAATACCACCTGGTGTCCGATGAAGCAACCGTCCCCTATCCTGATTCCTCCTTGGTCCTGGAAACAGCATCCTGAGTTGATGAACACGCTTTTGCCGATCGTGATGTTCTTACCGAAGTCCGCATATATGGGAGGGAATAGACAGAAATCATCGGGAACATCCTTGCCAATGAGCTCGGACACCATCTCCCGGAGCTCCTTATCCTCATGGAATCCCGTATTGATCCTGGCAGTGACCATCTGTGCTTCTCTCGCATATTTCCTGAGAACACTCATACCATTGCCGTCGGGACCTATCGTCTGACCGGCATTGAGTCTTTCCAACAATGCGTTCAATTCCTGGTCCGGTGTTCCGTCTGCCATATCAAGTCTAAGGATATTCGATTACATTAATTGTTGTCAGAGATCGATATCCGATTGGCTCACCCGATCGTCATGGATGCTCGATCAGAATGCATGTGAAATCCGTCCTGTATTCCTTGCTGTAGGCGTTGATGATGACGTACTCGATACCGGAAATGGTATAGAGCGCACAGAACAGGATGAACGTCAGATCGAATCCCAACAACAACACCATGAACGGCAGGAAGTATACGATGAATCCTGCGGTCTTGTTGATGTATGAATGGACGGATGTGAACTTCTTGTATCTGACGTAGCCGATTATCATGGCCAAGAGACGGATCGCTGCAAGGATGATGATCCACGCTATCATCCATGGCTTGAGTTCGTAGTACAACAGGAAACTGACCACCAACGATACTATGAAGGCGAAATCTCCCAAACTGTCCAAATGACTTCCGAACTCGCTTACCAGATTGTACTTTCTGGCGAGATATCCGTCCAAGAAGTCCGTTATTCCGCATAGGCAGATCACAATGAAGAACTCCAGAGTGAGAGGTTCGAACAGGAGCATCGATAAGGATAGGATTATCCTCGAAAATGAGATGATGTTCGGTATTGATTTGTTCATCACGATTCCCTCAGATGGGTTGCCAGAGTGCTTAGATGACACTAATCAAACCGAACAATATAATGTCTGCGTTATTTCAATCAGTTTCCTTATCCTAATTCAACCGTTCAGCCTTTGAACTTCACTTCTGCGAAAGTCATTGACCCCGTCCTGAGACACCTTTTGAAATACCACTTGAAGAACAGCGGGATGCAGTTGTAATCCTCTGGAAGGCGATCAAGAACCGTCACGGATTCCACTGTATCGGAAAATTCCTTGATCTCCTTCTTGCCGTCCTCCATGCTGAATGGCATGTATGCTCCCTTGTTGCCTGTCTTCCTGACAGCTCTGTTAGAGCGGGCCAGCATTTTTGCGTTCTCATAGTCGAAGCACATCACGGCGCCCGGGAACCTCTTTCCGATCGCATCTATGAGCCTCTGTACATCTTCCCTTTGGAAATAGAACAATACGCCGCAGCTCATAATGAAGACGCTGTCCCCTTCGTTGTATCCGACGTAATCCATCCAATTATGATCATTGGCGTCCATACCTATGTTCACTGTCCTCTCTTTGCGGTCGAATAATCTGGTTCTGAATTCTATTACCTCAGGAAAGTCCACATTCGCAAAACGGCATCTTCCGTTGTCTATGTGGTCGAAAATCGTGTCCAGACCGCAACCTATGTTGATGATCAGTGCATCCGGATGTTCATTGAGGAACTTTCTGGCCACCCTCTCGGTGATGTCCTGTCTCATACCGTAGACCAACTGTGGTCCCTTGCCCATATCCGCCTGCTCGATATCGTAGTCTATGCGATCGATGATCGTTTTTGCCGTCGTGTCCCTGAACAGACGAGGGTACCTCTGATTTGCCTTGTATCTCCCGAACAAAGGAAGCATCAGAGTTTCCTGGACGCTCCCTTTCTCGATTGAGACTTTCTCTTTCATGCAAGGTCATATTACTTTAGATTAAAATAATTTAGGAATTCCTAATAATTTATCAATGACAAAAACCACCTAGAGAGGACACGACCTGATTCCAAATTCATCGGGATCATCGCGGGATTCTACGTAGAGGTAGTGAAGGCTAAGGGAAACGAAGAAGTACTCAATTTCCTGGCAATACTGGAGATGCTACACGAGATGGACCATGACGAACTGGCCAGAATGTCCGAACGTACAAAGGAACTGGCAGAGAAGACAAGAAGGTGATCATCAGGCCGGGCCCTGCTGCCTCAGATTGCTCAGAGCATCCTTGTTGTTGCCGATGATCATCGATACCTTGCCGCAAGTCTCCAACTCTGGACAGGATCCGCACGTCTCGTATCCCTTAGAGACGGCGCATTTCCTTATCGGGCAAAGGGTGCCGCAGTAAACGGTCTTGGCCCCTTCCATGCGGCATCCGGTACAGTTGATCATATCTGGAGTGATCTCCACCTGATTCAGTTCCGACCATTCCTTAGAAACCTTTCTGCGCAGATCGTCATCGTCATTCAGGGTAGCGATGCGTGCCTCGCACTTCTCGCAATCCAATCCACAGTATGCGATGAATCTATTCATGCACCTGGAATGAATGTGTTTGTTGATAATATGTGTCTTATTCCGCCTTGTTTTGAACCAGTTCTCCGGAATAGCCTACATCATCTATTTCAACCGTGGACTTCGTCAGGGACTTGAAGACCATGGAGAAAAGACCGCTCCTCAGCAGAGATTTCGTCATCTGCTCGATGATCGCATTCTTCTACATCATGATGTTCTTCATGACGTATACCGGGATGACCGCATACGTCAGGGACGAATTCCAGACGGACAGCATGATAGCAGCGATAGCGGTGAGCATCTTCATAGTCGGCGACCTGATCGCCAGATTGTTCTCCCACAGGATCATCGACAGATTAGGTCTAAGGATGACCGTGGTCGCATCCCTTTTGGTCAGCAGCATCCTTTCCATAATGTATCTGGCAGCGTGGGATGTGGCTTCGATGTGCATCCTCAGATTGGTGCACGGAATGGCCTATGGCGCCATGGGAACCGCGGTGAACACCAAGGTTTCACTGACAATACCGTCCGAAAGGATGGGTGAGGGCATGGGATACTTCATGATGAGCGTCAGCATAGGCTCGGCATTGGGTCCGATGGCCTGCATGATGCTTTCCGAGGACGGAGTGTTCACAGACGTGTTCCTGCTGGGATTCGCGATGAGCCTTATGGGATTCCTGTGCTCGCTTTTCCTGACAAAAGACGTGCCGGTCGCAGAACGTCATGACAGGCCCAAGGGATTAGTGGAGCGCAGCGCCATCCCCATCTCGGTCGTCGCGCTGGTGTTCTTCTTCTCGTATTCGGGCGTCCTCTCGTTTATATCGTCCTACGGGAACGAGATAGGTCTTGCGGAATTCGCCACATTCTTCTTCGTTGCACTGTCGGTCAGCACATTGGTATCCAGGATGTTCCTCGGAAAGATGTATGACACCCGGGGGGAGAATGCTCTCATGATACCATCGTTCCTCCTCTTCATTCTGGGAATGGCCATCTTCGCGACCACCGACAACGGATGGCTGCTCCTTCTATCAGGAGCAATGATGGGTGTCAATGTGGCCCTAATGCTGTCCATCGGCAACGCAGTGGTGATCAAACTCACCAAAAGGGACAGGGTGGCGGTCGCCATCTCCACATTCAATATCTTCGTGGACCTGGCCTATGTGATCGGCCCGATAGTAATCGGAATGCTGATAGATGATATGGGCTACCGCGACAGCTACATGGCCATGGCCGCCGTTGCGACGTTCTCCCTTATCCTATACTATTTCCTTCACGGAAGGCTGGTCACAGCCGGTAAGATACCTAAGGGATCGTTCTGAGAAAAGGTTCTTGACTTTCCGCATATCACCTAAAAAAAACAAACTTTTACTAATCAAAACGCTCTACACGACCGCATGGGAATTCGTCTCTCCGTCCTGTTGATATTGACCGCTTCTATCATCCTATTCCCGCTTGCGTTTAGTTCTGTCGACGGGTACGATTACTTCGAGGACGGGGATTTCGAATACTCAGTCGAAACCTCCACAACTGTCTCGATAATCACAGTTTTGGAAGATTCCACTACGGAAGATATGATCGTACCGTCTACCGTGATGCACGATGACAAGGAGTATACCATCGTATCGATCTATGCGACGTTTAAAGAACCTGTTAGGACCGTACATATCCCCGCGACGGTGGAATTCATCGATGTCTGGGTGTTCACATCATCGGATTTGTATTACATCTCCGTGGATGAGAATAACAAGAACTATTGCAGCGTGGACGGAGTCATTTTTACCAAGGATATGCGCACGCTTATAGCATATCCTGCATGCAAAGAGGGCAGCGCTTATGTCATTCCCAAAGATGTAACGACGATCGACACAGGTGCGTTTTGCAGAACAAATCTCGTCGCCGTGGTTATGCCTGTGGGACTCAAAGAAATCAGATTCGAAGCGTTCGCTTGCTGCGAGAATCTGGAATCGATCAACGGCATTGGAATTGCTAACGAGTTGCCGAGCTCCGTGAGCATTCTGGACTCCTCAGTGTTCGAAGGATGCAAGAAACTAACCAACCTCAAACTGCCTGATGATCTGAAACTGATGGGCGACTGCGTATTCGCGGAATCGGGCATAGAACGGATCAACATACCTTCGGGACTGTATTCGATGGGCGAGAGGGTTTTCAGCGATTGCCCCAACCTAAAGAGTATAACATCTGACAATTACAAATATCAGGAGGAAGAGGGAATCCTGTACGATGTATCCCACAACAAAAAACTGATAGCCTATCCAGCAGCCAGTGAGAGGACCGAACTATACATGGATGAAAATGTCACGGAAATAGAACCCATGGCATTCTCCGGATGCTCCAATTTGAAGAAGATAGTCCTGCCCAAGACCATGGCCGTCATAAACGAAGATGCGTTCGAAAACTGTCGGTCCCTTGAAGAAATCGATCTGAGTAATGTCTCGGTCGTTGAATACGCCGCATTCAATGGATGCGAATCTTTGACCAATATTACTTTCGGTGAACAAATAACGGTGATCGGATTACTGGCGTTCAAAGGAACAGGCCTGGAAGAGCTTGTCG
The DNA here is from genome assembly GCA_015063285.1 of Thermoplasmata archaeon. Taxonomy (NCBI): domain Archaea; kingdom Methanobacteriati; phylum Thermoplasmatota; class Thermoplasmata; species Thermoplasmata archaeon. The sequence goes on along the minus strand of SUST01000006.1, from coordinate 39,562 downwards.
TTCCGAGCTCCGTAACATCCATTGGTCTTTCGGCATTCAACGATTGCAAGAATCTTAAGAAAGTCACAATACCTGAAAATTCCAGGGTTGATGTGGGTTATACTGCGTTTTGCAAATCCTGTAATCTTACCGAATTCATAATCTACAGCCCCGACGTGATTCTGAATTCATACTCGTTAGATATCGGAACTGAAGAGGATCCCGTCATCCTTAATCTGACGGTTCCCAAAGACCTTTTCATCCCCGAAAATGTGAATGGCGATAACACAACATTGGACATACACATCTTGGGAGAGCGCCCGTACCCCTACGAGAATCTGCTCGGAGTACTGGTCTGCATACTTGTCGTACTATTCATCGTCAGAATGTTCAGAGGTGTGCGAGAATGATCAACATCTTTACCAGATTAGCACAGTCCGTCAGAGACGTCCGTGCAAACAAGACGATCCTGCTGGCGATGATCAGAAGGAACACTGCCGGACGTTACAAGAGCACATACGTCGGATTCGTATGGCATCTGCTTCTGCCCGTCCTGATGATCGTCGTGCTGACGATAACGTTCACTTACATCAGACCGCGTGCCATGGAAGATTTCTGGATCTACTTGAGTGCAGGAATATTCCCCGTCTATTTCATCTCCAGCTGTCTGAGGGGAAGAGCCATCACAGCGAATGCTAGCTACGTCACGAAAATGAAGATCCCCAGAGAGATCATCGTCTTCTCAACGGTCATCACAGAGTTCCTGAGCGTGGTCTTCGCTTACATGGTCATAATCATCGTGATCCTGCTTTCAGGACAGTATGTCAACTGGTTCGGTATGGCCATGCTCCCTGTCGAATTGTTCCTGATGTTCGTATTTTCATTGGGAAGCTCGTATCTGGTATCGACGATCACAGTCTTCATCAAGGACGTGGGATACATCATGAGCATAGTGATGAGATTGGTCATTTGGATAACCCCCACATTCTTCCTGGCCAGCGAGGCCAAGGGCCTTCTGGGAACGATCGTGTGGTATAATCCGTTCACTTATTATGTGGAAACTTTCCATGACATCCTGTACTATGGAATCTTCCCGCACACGGAGTATCTCCTGATGAGCCTGATATTGGCGGCAGGGATGTACCTGCTCGGAGCGTTCGTGTTCTTCACATATGAGAAGAAGTTCCCGGAGGTGCTCTGATGGAGGACGATATTGTCATCAGGATCAGAGGGCTGAAGAAGTCCTATACGATCATCGATCCCAACCTTAACGACAGCAGATTCCTGTTCAAGAAGAAGATACAGTACCCGATCTTCGACGGAATCGACCTGGATATCAAAAGAGGCGATATCGTCGGTATCCTCGGACGCAACGGATGCGGAAAGAGTACATTCCTGAAGATGGTCTCAGGCATCCTGGAACCCGACGAGGGGACGGTAGAGGTCAAAGGCAAGGTCGCCAGCATTCTCGAGCTGAGCATGGGATTCCACGCGGACCTTTCCGGAAGGGACAACATCATCCTCAGGAGCGAATTGTACGGCATCCCCAGGGAAGAGGTCATGGAACATCTGGACAAGATAATCGAATATACGGACCTCGGAGTGTTCATCGACAATCCTGTCAGGACGTACTCGTCAGGTATGAGGTCCCGTCTCGCATTCTCCGTCATGGTCAACGTCGATGCGGACATATTCCTGATCGATGAGGCACTGAGCACCGGAGATGCTGCATTCGCCTCCAAAGCATCGGAGCATCTGAAGGACCTTGTCCGCAGCGGCAAGACCGTCCTTTTCACATCCCACAGTATGAACACCATCAAACGCACATGCAGCCGTGCGGTTTGGATCTCGGACCACATGATAAAGATGGATGGTCCGGCAGATGATGTCGTCGACGAATACTCGCGTTCCATCAACGACTCGTTCGAAGAGACCCTGGGCCTTGCGAACGACGGCTCATCCTCCGCACAATACAGGATCGCCATCTTCTACAGGGACGGCGTAGGTGTTGAGAAGAACAAGGATGAGTGGTTGCACTGGCTGAATGAGGCTGCATTGAGGGATCACCCAATGGCGCTCAACGATCTTGCCGACATAAAGATGTCTGAGGGAAAGACGGAAGAGGCTATGGACCTCTATCAAAGAGCGGCTGAGAACGGCAGCATCGAAGCCAGAAGGAAATACGCCACACTCCAGGGAGAGACGATGGATGAGATCAGGGAGTTGCGCTCCATCCTGAAGGACCTCTGCTCCTCCGGCTACCCCTATGATTATTGCAATTACGGCGAACTCATGCTCAGATCTGCCCTGTCTGCTGAGGATTATGAAGAGGCCAAAGAATACCTGACAAGGGCCTCGGAAATGGGATGGACCGACGCGGATCTGCTCCTTGGACAGATGTACCGCGACGGTAGTAACGGTGAAAGGAACCTTGACAAATGTATCTCATACCTCACCAAAGCGGCTGAGAATGGGAACAACAAGGCAATGTACATGCTGGGCGACCTGTTCTATGACGGAAAATACCAGAAAAAGGACTATGAACAGGCATTCAGATGGTATCTGATGTCAGCATCGGTGGGCAACGCCAGATCCCAGTATCAGGTAGGACTGATGTATGCCTCCGGACAAGGGGTGGAGAAGAACGAAGATCTGGCCAAACAATGGTTCGCCAGATACTCCAGCACAATGGTTAACGATTCCCGCAAGAAAGCAATGGATACACTGAGGGCCCGCAAAGGGGACATTGCCTTGTCCAACGACATGCTGAAGGCCATGTCACGCAGCAACCAGCCTCCGTCCATGACCACTCTGGCCCTCAAATACCAGTCCGGAAAGGGATTCAAGAAGAACGAGAAGGCCGCCATGGAACTCATGAGGAAAGCATCCGTTGCAGGAGGTTCGCCCCGTGTGAAGCTGGCCGAGATGATCGAATCGAAGAATGAGTCCGAACAATTCCCGCAGGAGTCGCTCGATCTCATCAGGAGTGCTGTGGAATATGGCGATGCCGGAGCCATGTACAAGATGGCCTTACTGTACAAGGACGGAAAGGGCGTCGAACAGAACATGGACCTGTATCACAGATACATGGTGATGGCTGCCGAACGCGGAAACAAAGATGCCAAAGATACCGTCAGACAGTGGAAAGCCCGTACCGATCGCAGACAATCTGAAAAGAAAACTAAGGGTAACCGTCCGAGGAATAAAGAGGTCAAGAAATGATCACTTGGGCTACGCTTCTGATGTGCGTAGCGATCTCAGCAGATGCTTTCGTCGTATCGCTTGGAAAAGGACTAGCTCTGAAGAAAATCGATAAAAGAGCTGTTCTAACTGTCAGCATATGGTTCGGCGCGTTCCATGCCATTATGCCTCTGATAGGGTGGCTGGCAGGAACAACTTTCCACGAATTCATTGACATATATGACAATTGGGTTATGTTCCTGGTGATGCTCATCCTTGGAATCATGTTCATCAGGGAAGGCCTCCAAGATAATGAGGATGATGGCAAACTGTCGAAGGACCTCACGGTCAGGACCATGTTCCCTCTGGCGATAGCGACAAGTCTGGATGCGCTCGCTGCGGGAGTTTTCATTTCAGCAAGTGCGACAGATGTCATAGAAGGCATCATCGCGCTCGGAGTAATCGCCGGATGCGTAAGTGCTGCCGGACTGTTCCTCGGCGGAAAGTTCGGTATAAGATACGGGAAAGCCGCCACAATTGCCGGAGGCTGCCTTCTGTTATTTATCGGAATATTGGCGCTTCTAGAGGAATTCGGTATCGCTCATTTCATGAGCGCTTGATATATCTGGGCACGAAAAGTATCGCTACCCCGATTAACGCCAGAACGATACCGGTCACAATTGTAAACGTACTGTCGGATTCATCCTCGAAATAGGTGTTTTCCTTAGCTTCCTCTATAAGCTTGTTCATATCCTTGCTTCTTCCTTCAGAAGCCATGTTGATGAGCGACTGGTCATAATCCAGCTTCCTCTGTTTATCGATAACATCATCTCCAATCAGTCTTATGAGGATACCATTGAAGACCGCTGCCAATCCGCTGCCCTTTATCTCGGTACTGTCTTCAACGCCATCGATGCTCATCCCATAATAGAAATCGAGATCGAAATCATTCAAACCGAGATATAGCGTCTTATCTGGACTGCCGGGATTGATCATGGTCAGATTGATATCGAGTAGGATCTCCCTAGCTGTGGTGGTGGTGCTAATATTCTTAGGTCCGGAACCACTAATCAGTTCCATATCCTCTTGGATCGAACCTTTTCCTTTGAATATCATCCTAACGTCCAATATATCCTCTTTTTCATCATAATAGGCATTCATACCGATGTAGATGTAGACATTGAGAGTTGTATCTACGTGATACACCGAACCCTTCTGGATCGGGTTCTCAAGATCCTTTCCGTATAGGATGCTTGTATCATCCACCTTAAGGAGTCTGAAGATGACGCCCCCATAGTCATTTAGGAACGATCCTGCCCAGGACATCCCTCCGACATGGCCGATATCTTTGAATGTGGTAGCATTGACTGAAATGGAATCTGAGAGAGCTACTCCGAGCTCTCCGTACTGACTGTCAGACCCCTCTTTCCTGTCTTCGATCTTGAGTGCATCCCTCAAAGGTTGCGGAAGATCAAATCCGGCGCTCAGATGTCCTTTCGAGAATTCGGGTTTTCCTTGAGGCAGAAAATGCGATGCGACAAGCTTTGATGTAGCAAAACCGGCAAGGATGCTTGCCAGGGCCTCGAAATTCCTCTCATCCATCGTGAATGAAGGCAGTATGGGTTTGATGATCTCATTCAGTCTTTCCATCAGTATCTTCCTGTTCTCGTCCGAATCATCCGTAAGCTCAATAACAGCCGATGTATCAGCGATTGCCCTGATCACGACGTCGATGATATCGCTCTTGGACTCCGAAGAAGATGATGATGAATCGGCATCCACCATGGGCGCGGCTGTTGTGGCCAGAAGCACAGCGATAATGAGTACTGCTATTGCCGCCTTCTTCATTCGGACTGCCTCCTGTCGATAACCAAGACAAGTATCGAATACATCAATACAGCCCATCCGAGGAATAATATGAAGCTTGCCAGAGGATCCAAAGGGAGCCCGGATGACGCCTTCACTACAGACATTATGCTGAGTGTTGTCAGCCCGCCGTGACCGCTGGCATTCACTGCGGCTATCATATCGGGCACCGGTATTACTGAACACATGGCCTCATAGTCCACCAGGCCCGTCGCAGGTCCGAGGATGTATATTACCAAGGGAACAACTATGAACACAGACAGGATTGTCAGCGCTACGGCATGCTCCGAGCGGGTGTTTATAATCATGGCCACTGCGATTACTATCGCTGCAAAGACCACAGCTAGAGCGAATGACTGCATAGACGCGGCCAGATCTCCCGTACCATGCATGATCTGAGCGACGACTATCATCACATACACCGGAATCATGAGGATGGATGAGACCGCGACCGCCCCCAGATATCTTCCTGCAACGGCATGTTTGCCTGATATCTTCAAAAGGCCTTCCTTCTCTGTTGCTACATACGCTGCGCCGATTGTTGTCAGAAGCGGTATGAGCTCCATGAGGATCGTGCTTACGGAGACATGGACAAGATATCCTCTGCTAGAGATGAACTCTGTTAGCAGGTATGTAAGCAGATACATCATGAATGTGAGCGCCAGCGACACAAGGATGAATCCCAGAGCGCGCACGGTGGTCAGTTTATCGAGCATCACTCTGAACTGAACGGAGAATTCGTCTACAGGGTCATCTGATGTAGCATCATATGACTGGTCCGCATCACAGACTCCGCTCATACATCCGAAACCTATTGGGAATTATTAAGGATTTTTTTCAGAATTGTCAGTGAATGCATCAAACGATATATTCTCGCCATGTCTTTCTATGATGATATCATGGAGTCGGACCACAGAGTGAACGAGCTGCTCGAAGGATTCGAATCAGGGAGGATCCCTCTTTTGGAATTCATACGTTCTGTGAACCGTCTCCGCGAGGAGGGCGATGTGATAATCTGCGACCCTTCTCTGGGAAAAGCCGTGGTGACATGTTTCGGGAGGCACAGCGAAGGAAGGGACCTCATGGCCGCTCTCCTGACCATGCAGGGGTTCTCTGTGATTGTGGTAGACCGTGATGCCGAACTGAAGGATATCGTAGAGGAATGCATGGATCCTGAGGTCACGGTACTATGCATGTCGGTACAGACCACCTATGACTGCCCGGAGGCCTTGGACATCTCCGAGATGCTGAAAGAAGCAGGGATCAGGGAACGCATAGTGCTCAACATCGGCGGTGCCGCCATATCGGACAAGATAGCGGAGAAGGCGGAATGCGACATCTACTCCAATTCAGCAAGCAGATCCGTCAGACTGATCAAGGAAGAGGTCCGCAGGAGATCATCTGCCTGAGCAACATCTTTTTATCCTTTTAGTTTGTAACAATTTTTATGACACACGGAGTCCTGGGCCTGATTGTCTGTCCTATGGTCGACGATAATCTGATCTACAGTCTCAAGAAGGATGACGAAGAGAAGAATATCATAGTCGTCCAGAACAAGAACAACGGTTCCATCAGAAGGAAACTGGAAGAAGCCGGCATGAAATACGAACTGGTATTCTGGAACGATATACTGTCGCGCAATTACGATCTGCCCAAGGATAAGTTCACACTACTGATCTACATGACGGACCTGGGCCTTCACTCGAGACCGGAGGTCCTCAAGTCCACTGTCGAGGAGATAACGACCGAGATGCAGCCCTTCGTGGACGGCATAGGCTTCTATCTAGGGACCTGCGGCAACTACGAATGGAACATTCCCAAATGGTGCGAGGAGAAGCATTTCAAACCCGGTGCGGTGTTCTGCGACAAGAACGGATACCTCTGCCACGACTGCGTCGGAATAAACATCGCTGGAGGCCCCAAATACAATCAGATGCAACAGAAATACACGGGACACCTGTATGTCTTCCCAGCGATGGCTACGAACTTCGACGACTTCATGGAAGCTGACCAGGCGGAATCTGCGGCCACAGAGGCCAGCCTCACTCCCGAGATGAGAGAGGTCCTGGGGATAGAACCTGGCCGCGACGGATATCTGAGATGGCTCCTTCAGCTGGGCAATTACGAATACATCCTCAAGCTGGACACCGGCATCGGAGACAGGGAGAACTTCGAGAAAGATCTTCAGAAGGTATCCGAGAGGACACATCTCAAGATCAAAGAGGCTGAGGCCGGATGGGTGGATCTCCAGCCGACCGATGACATCTACAGCAAGTGCAAATCCTTCCTTCAAGCTTGACCATGCACGTAGACTCCGAATTCACCGTAGGCATCCATACTCTGCTGATCTACGCCTACTTCAATGAGGATAAGGTCACTAGCGAGACGGTATCCAGGAGCATAGGCTGCAATCCAGTGATAGTCAGAAAGGTCTTCAGCAAACTATCCAAAGCCGGGCTTCTGAATCCCGGCAAAGGGAATGCCAGAACCGTTCTTGCGAAACCGGCCGACCGGATCACACTGAAGGATGTCTTCATCGCTACTCAGGAGGAATCCGTTGAAGAGACATTCAACATGTACCCTGCCAATCTCCAGTGCCCTATAGGGAAGGAGATCCACAGTCTGCTGGATTCCCATTTCACATCAGCGATGGACGCTATGCTCGAAGACCTGTCCAGAACGACAATAGCGGATCTCATATCGGAACTGCCCGCGGACAGGAAGCTTCCTGAATCTCTCAGGAGCCTCTGATCAGATCCTGCTGCCGATCATCTGTGCACTACCCATTCGCCTCTGGTCCCCCCTACGCGCTCGATCATCCCCTTCCTTTTCAGATGCTCGATCTCAATAGATATCTTGGTGGCAGACATGCCGGTGATTTCCCTGATCTTAGCTATGGTAACTTTGGAATCGTTCTCCATCATGGACATGATTATATCAGCATCGGTGACCGTTCCATCCTCCTTGGACTTTGTGAAGCCCAATAACGTTCTGACCAAAGGAGGATCGTTCTCCTCCGCCATCATGAAATCATACAGCAAGCCTGAATCATTTGCATCGCTCATCGCCCTGATACCATACCCCGTACGCTCCACATACCCTATCAGCATGAGCATCCGTACGATGATTGAATTACGAGGGTCAGATGTACCTCCGCGTATGGCCTTGGAAAACGGAACCCTCATGTTACCTGGATTCGTGATCTCTAAGTGATCTCCCTCTAGGACAATGGATATTCCGCACCTCCCTCTGTAGTCGGCATGGACAACGGCGTTGACAACCGCCTCTCTAGAAAGACCATAGGATTTGGGCATCGTCTGGTTCATGGACGCCATTTCGAATCTAGATCCAAAGTGTTTGATCAATCTCCCCTCAACCTCATTCAGGAAATCGAAAATGTTACCGCTCCAGTCGCCTGAACCTGAGAATAACCTATAATCCCAACGTGCGGATGATGACACTTCGCGATAGTCCAAGAAATAATCAGGACATTCCAGGACTATGCTCATGTTCCTTCCGAACATCAGTAATCCAGCCATCGTCAGTTTGAGTACGCCTCCCATCTTCAAGGCAGCACCCGTTTCTATGAGAAATTGCTCGGTATCAGTATTCAGCAGAGGGTGATTTGGTCTGAATGATCTTAGCGCATCCAAATACCTCCTAATTGTATCTTGACTGATGACTGCTTCCCAATCGGCATCGATGGTGGTACTATCCGGCGATTTATCTGACGATTCGGAGATCATACTCCCTATCTCATATTTTGTGCAGTGATAGTCTCCTTCATGATTGCGTTTGAATGTGCCGCTGTTCACATTGCCATTGATGTACACAGGCCTGAATTCACGAGGTACTTGGGGGACGTTTATGACGATGTAACACTTCCCGTTCGACTCCAAAACTTGTACATCGCTATCCTTCAGACAGCAATAACTCACCTTGCTGCTATCATTGACGATATCCCAAAACTGTTTTAGCATCTTGTTCGGATCTTCAAGCCCTTCGATGGAAATCTTGTGAGTCGCCTTATCCTCGATTGCGCCGAGAATTATCCTCCCGCCGTTCGTATTGCAGAATGCAGAATAAGTCTCCCATAGACTTTTGGGTAACCCTCCTTTAGTGGATTTCGCTTCTAAAACTAGAGATTCCTGCATCCTTCTCATAAACGATCAACTATCGTGTATATTTATATTATTTTTGTATTTATTATTCTTAAATTAATATTTTTTATTATTTTTTAATAATTAATTTCTACAAATATTATATTTATTTCTCTCATTATTAATTTAATTATTATTGAAAAATGGAAATACAATTAAAAAAAACTAGAGCGGGGTCTCCCCCGCCAATTGTTGTTTATTTCTTTCTTCCGTACATGAGGAGCAGTGCCGAGTTCACAACCACTGCCACCGAACCGACGTTATGCACCAGGGCACCGGTCACAGGCCCCAGTACCGCAAGCATAGACAGTGCTACGGCCAAGCAATTCCAGCACAGGGAGAACGTGATGTTGAACTTGACCTTACCCATCATCTTTCTGGAGATCGATACCAGATGCGGAAGCGACTCGAGACCGTCCTTGACCAGGACCATATCCGAAGCATCTGCGGCTATATCCGTTCCTGTGGATCCCATCGCGATACCGACCCAGGCCTTCCTGAGGGCCGGGGCATCGTTCACTCCGTCTCCTACCATACAGACCTTGCCACCGGAACCCTGTCTCTCCTCTATTGACGAGACCTTGACCTCAGGAGTACAGTCAGAGACGATATCCTTGATCCCTGCCTCCGCAGCCATATGCGATGCTGCACGGCTGTTGTCACCTGTTAGGAGGATGCTGTTCACCCCTAGAGAGGACAATTCGGATACGGTGTCCTTGGAAGTCTGACGGATGGAATCCGAGAATGCTACGAATCCTTCGTAATTACCATTGATCGATACATAGACGACGGTGCATCCCTCTGCATACAAGTTTGCGGTGCGTTCCGCGGCTTCTGCCGGAATCGAAATACCCTTCTCCTCCATCATCTTTGAATTGCCTATCATGACATCCTTTCCGCTTACCTTTGCGGAGATACCGCGGCCTACGGACATGGAGAAGGAATCAGCCTTTACATGCTCGACACCTTCTTTGTCTGCAAAGGACACGAATGCTTTGGCCAGAGGATGCTCTGAAGCAGATTCTGCCGAAGCGATGAGTGATACGAACTCGAACCTGTCATTGACTGATGAAACCTCTTGGATCTTCGGTCTTCCTTCCGTTATGGTGCCTGTCTTATCGAAGGCTATAGTATCGATCTGCGACATCCTCTCCAGGGAGTCTCCGTCCCTGACGAGCACACCGCGCTTTGCAAGGTTACCGATGGTCGCTACGACAGCTGTGGGGGTCGCAAGGATGAATGCACAGGGACAGAACACGATACATACTGTCACGGCACGATAGATGTCTTCCGTGAGGAAGTATGTGGCAACCGCCAGCACCATGACGGTGGCGACCAGCCATGTGGCCCACTTGTCCGCTACCTTGACCATACGCGTCTTGTCCGCATCCACGGAGGAGACCATTCCGACCATCCTCTGGAACGAGGAATCCTCTGCATTCTTGGTGACCTCCATGTCGAAGGACCCCATCTGGTTGATCGTTCCGCTGAAAACCGTATCGCCAACAAGCTTGTCCACAGGGAGGGATTCGCCTGTGATGACGGATTGGTCGATCGATGTCTCTCCCGAAACGACCTTTCCGTCCACAGGCACGGCCTCTCCCGGACGTACCCTCACGATAGACCCGACCTGGATTTCCTCGACAGGTACCTCGCGCTCGGTATCTCCATCTACAACCCTTCCGGTCTTGGGGGACATGTCCTGAAGGGCTTCGATTCCTTTGTTGGCCTTTGCAGCCGAGTAATCCTCGAGGAATCCTCCGATCTCCATGATCAGAGCGACTTCTCCGGCAGCGAACCATTCGCCTAGATACAGGGCGGCGATGATCGCTATCGCGACCAGGACATCAGCTTTGATGTCATGGTGGAGGATCAGCCCGGTTACGGCATCCCATATGATGGGTGCTCCGCATATCACGATCGCGATCCATGCAGGATCGGCGTGGAATGCTTCTGGGATGGTGAGGGACAGAATCAATGATATGCCTGCGATTATCAGGACCAGCAACCCTTTCTTCACTTCATCTTTGATGAAATCGAGAACGAGCAGAATGATCGGGACAAGACCTACGACGAGATAATGGCCGTTGAACATAACGTAGATCAGCATCAGAGCGACCATCGTGTTGGGATCAATCTCCTCCTTCTCAGCTACTCCGGTCAGAATATACCAAAGTGCGAGCAGCCCGCACAGTACATAGACTGCCCAAGGCAGATATTCGCTGACCGGGTCATCTCTCATTAGGAATGTGACTACCGAGATTACCGCTATGAGCAGTAACACGATGCGTTTTACGTTATCACTCAGAATACCTTCGCCTGCATCCATCATATCGAATCATTTACATCGATTGGTAGGATTAATAGGGTATGCATCATGATGACCAAAAGTAACACCAATTATGGAATCTTGCTACTCTGGTAACATCATATCTGGATTATTGGTAAAGTATGCTAAAAATAATCAATTCGTGTTACTAAGGAATTCCACTAGTAACACGAATATAGCTTTATTATTCAGGTCGTGTTATTATTCAGATGACATCGATATTGATCTTGCCGAACCCGTTCTCATTGATGAACGTGGCTGAGGATACAGCCTTATCGAGCATCATGGGATCACAGATCAGGACGGAATCCTGTCCGTCCAGACACTTCATGGTACAATTCTCAGGACCGTTGTACAGGAAGTCCACATCCAGTGCTGTGTTCCTGACCGCGAATCTGGCGCTCATTCCATACACACCTTTGGGCATCTTACCGAGGTCGTATTCCTCGATTATCGCATTGAGATCGGTTTCCCTCTCGGCCCTGATGACATGCAAGGCACCGAGGTTGACATCCTTGTGCTGTGCTGTCTTGAGTGCCAACTGGGATTGTGCCTTCGGATATGGTTCCAGATCCATCTTTCCTAGACTTGCCAGGGTACGGTTCATCATGAATACCGTGGGCAGAAGCAATCCTGCCTTCTGAACACTCTCGTAATCCGAATAGAACGGTTCAGGCTCTCCGCTGTATGCGCACTTACCGCCGTAAAGGACACGAAGCTCATCCGCCCACGAGTATGTCAAATCGGTATCGTGCGAAGACATGATGACAGTGACACCGGACGAATGCATCTGCTCAGCGATCTCCATGACCTCATAGGCCATCTGGGGATCCAATCCTGCGGTAGGCTCATCCATAATGATGACACTAGGCCTCATCGCTAGGACTCCGGCGAGCGTGACTCTCTTCCTCTGTCCGTAGGACAGCTTCATGATCGGAGACTTGCGGTACTCCTCCATTCCGACGGCGAAGAGTGCCTCCTGGACCCTCTCCTCCACTTCCTCCTTCGGGAGCCTCATGTTCTCGGGCCCATAGGCCACATCCTGCTCGACATAAGGTTTGAACATCATATCGTTCGGATTCTGGAATAGGATAGACACCTCGGAACGCATCTTGATGATGTCCTTATGCCTGTATGTCAGAGGCTTATCCCTGAAAAGGACTTTGCCATGGTCAGGCTTGTAGAGCGCGTTCAATACGCTGAACAGTGTGGACTTACCAGCACCGTTGCATCCCATAATCGCTGTCTTCTTACCTTCCTCGATCTTCATGCACAGCTCATCCAGGACCTTCGGTCCCTTCCTGCTGTAGGAGTAAGTGACCTTATCTGCCTCTAAGAGTGTTCCCATCAGATCACCTCCATATCAACTTCGAAACCGAATTCTTTCAGCCTATCGCACTGTGCTTGGACCGTTGGAGCGTAGATCGAATCGTAGAACAGGACGGAGTCCTTGCCTTCGACCGCTTCCGTGAAACATGTGTCGATGGCATCGAAGCGGTAATCGACATGTTTCTCTGTCAGAGCATACCTGGCGTCAGAGCCGTAGACTCCCGAGGATACATTGCTGAGATCCTTCATGACGTCCTCGTATCTTCCCACTGCGGTCTCTTCTTCGACCGGTACACAGACCAGTCTGCCCGACTTATTCGGCTGACCGAACTTGGCCGTGAACTCGCAGCTGTTGCGCGGATACGGAGAAACGGACAATCCGTCTATGGCGCAGATGTCCCTGTTCATGTTGAACACTGATGGCGTCAGCAGACCGCATCTGTATACGCGCTCGGAATCACTGTAGAACTCCTCCACAGCCCCGCTGTATTCGAACTTGCCATTGTAGATTATATCTGAGGTGTCCGCCCACTTGTACACGATATCGATGTCGTGAGTGGATATCAGAACCGTGACACCCTGCAGGTGGAGCTTCTCGGCCAATTCCATGACCTCCATGGATGCCTGGGGGTCGAGACCCGCTGTAGGCTCGTCCATGATCATTATCTTGGGATGCATCGCAAGGGCACCTGCGATAGCGACCCTCTTCCTCTGTCCTCCGGACAGCTGCTGCAGAGGACGCCTTGCGTAAGGAGTCATCCTGACATCCCTGAGGGCCTTTGCGACCCTTTCCCCGACCTCATCTCTGTCAAGACCGAGGTTGAGTGGCCCGAACGCTACATCCTCCTCGACCAGTGAACAGAATATCTGCTCATCCGGATTCTGCAGGATGACAGCCACTTCGGACCTCAGATTAAGGAGCCCTTCCCTGGTGTATTCGACGGGCTCACCATGATTGTAAACAGTACCGCTCTGAGGCTTGTAGACGCCTGTCAGAGTGTAGAAGAACGTTGTCTTACCTGCACCGTTGGCCCCCAGGATAGCATTGCGGGAACCCTCTTCGATGCTGAGACTCATGTTATTGAGGACGTTCCTTGTGCTGTTAGGATGAGCGAACGTCACGTCCTCCAATCTGAATATCTCGCTCATATGTCCCACCCGAAGAGAGGTGCGAACAGCTGCGCCATGTTGACCCAATCGCTGGAGTACTCCCCGATGAAGTACAATGCGACGACCGCGCCGACGGAGATGACCACCCATTTAATCGAGAGCTTCTTGGGCTCGCGGAATATTGGGAAGGTTCCGTTGTAGTTCCTGCACGCCAAAGCGGCCTCGGACTTCTCTGCCAATTCCATCGAGAAGATGAATGTCCCTGCCATCGCCCCGCCGTATGATTTCATAGCGGTCATCGGGCCGTTGTACCCGAGACGGCACTGTGCCGCATCGATCATGACAAGGAATCTCTCCAGAAGGAGGAATGCATACCTGTAGATCAGAACGATGAGTTCGGTGATCTCGTTGGGGCAGCGGAGACTCTTGATTGCGAATGAAAGATAAGGGATAGGTGTCGAACATGCGAAAGATAGCATGAGTGTGACACCGGCAATAGCACGGAAGAAGATCAACCAGGCCTGGTTGAAACTCTGTTCCGTCATGTAGATGTTGAACCAGAGGATCTGATCCTGCCAAAGGGCAGGCTGAGAATGGTCTCCCAGGATCGATATCATACCGCTTCCCAGGACCATGATCAGAATCGCTTCTCCGATTGCCAAGAAAATCAATAAAGGTACCTTAAGGTTTGTCGAATAGGCCATCATAATCATGCCTATCGAAAATGTGATCATGGGCACCAGAATACTGTTTGTTACTATCCCGATAATCAAAAGGGATAGAACAAAAAGGAGTTTTCCGAGAGGGGCCCAGTTTACCATACGCGAGCTGTAAGCCAGCTCGTCCATCTCTACTTGTTCAGACACTCGGCCACTCTCGGATTATTGAGATCATTCCATCTCTACTTTCTTCTTGGAACGACTGAATCCAATGAAGTAGCCGATAAGGACTGCTCCAATAGCTGCCTGTACTGCGAACAGCATGGACTCGATCTCTCCAGGGAGTTCTCCGTAGATTGCATCGATCCAGTCTGTCAGCCAAGGCTCGTAACCGTGGTCTTCTGCAGCCTCTCCTCCGGAATCATCGGATCCGCCGAAGTCTCCGGGGATGAATGCAAGGATTCCGACGACGATGATTGCGACAACTGCGAATCCTGCGATGTAGAGCATCTTGTCATTTGCCATTTTCATGCCTCCGTGGAGAAGGGGTTCAGCTTGTTGTTGTCAGCGATCTCGAAGATGTCTGCCCTGGAGGTTGCCAGGTAGTGTGCGAACATTCCGAGGACGATTCCCTCAACGATTGCGAGGGGAATCTGGGTGACCGCGTAGATGGAGAGCATCTCGACGAGTGTGTCCATGAAGTCTGCTCCAACTGAGGTCATAAGGTTCAGAGACATCTGGAATGCAGTTACGACATATGTCATGAGGTCAGCCAAGAATGCTGCGACAAACATGCTGACGAAGACAGGTGCGTTTGCTCCCCTGAGGATCTTCCAGAAGACCAGACCGATCAAAGGTCCGATGATTCCCATGGACACGCAGTTTGCACCGAGTGTTGTGAATCCACCGTGTGCGAGCAAGAGTGCCTGGAAAACGAGAACGATAGTGGAGAGAACGGCACAAACACCGACTCCGTAGAATACGACTGCAATTCCTGTTCCTGTGGGGTGTGAGCATGATCCAGTTACCGAGGGCAACTTGAGCGAGGAAAGCAGGAAGATGAATGCTCCAGAGAGAGCTACTGTCATCTTCTGCTCGGGGTGGTCCCTCAGGATCTTGCGGAGCTTGATTACTCCGACGATGAAGAAGGGCGCCATTACCGCGAACCAAACTACACACCAAATGGGATCTAAATATCCTTCCATTATGTGCATTTTTTTCACCATCCAATGGTAGATGCCTCCGGACCTGTATTCCTCGGGCACCGTATCGAATTTAGTTTGTTTAACTATCCGATTACGATGATGTATCAATATTTCATATTAATAAGTTGGTTGAATTCTCCATGTATTTAACTGGATTTATTATCCAATTATAGCCAGATTTCATCCAAATGGATGGGTGTTTAAACAGACCTATAATCAATCGTTTCTTGTTGGTTTTTTACTCCATAATAATAACAATATAGAATCGGTAAAGGAAGAATCTGTGCAATATCCATAAAACCATAACAAGCATTTATGGTCCCGATGTGGACAGGGGTAGAGCTTCTTCATGCACTTCAGGACATCAGGCTGGAATTTCCATTCCTGGAGGATCTCTTCGCTGCGATGTCCTCGAGGATCGTCTACCTGGCCGTACCTGTAGCCCTGGCCCTTCTGTTCTACTGGTGCATCAACAAAAAGCAGGGAGAGATACTGGCGCTATCGTTCGTTCCCGCGATGGTGTTCGCCGTCGTCTCCAAATACGGATTCAATCAGCCAAGACCTTGGGATCTGGACCCGAGCATCATCAAGGTCGATGGCGTCAATGCTCACGGACTATCCCTACCGAGCGGGCATGCTGCAAGCGCAATCTCCACATTCCTGCCTGCGGCCTCATTCGTCAGGAACCGTCTGTTCAAGACCGTTCTGATTGCCGTAATGGTGCTGATAACCGTGGGGAGACTGGTGCTGTGCGTCCACACGCCCTTGGACATATTATCGGGCATAGCTGTTGGCCTCATTGCCATTGTAGTGGCATGGAAATCAATGGAATACGCATACGAGGATGACCGCACATATCTCTTCGTAAACGCGGCCTACGTCATCTTCTTCACAGCACTGTTTATCATAAGCTTGGTATGCTGGGGTGCCGATGCGGACAGGATTGCATTGTATGCAGGATTCCTCTACGGGATGCTCATAGGCAGGACCATGGACCGTCTCTACCTGAGATATGAGGTGCCGCAGACAGGTATCAAAGAGCACGCCCTCAGATTCTTTGTCGGAATGACCATAGGTGCACTTATCCTGTTGGTTTTCATGATTTCGTTCCCGGATTGGGGCATCGGTCTGGGTGGAGCGTTTATGATGATCTGGTCCTTCTTCATCTACCCCTACATCATCACCAAGAAGAATCTCTTCTGCTGAAGCCCCGCAGTTTTCGGCATCAGGTTGGCAGAATCAACTCATATCGCCAGATATCGCGGACAATTCGTAACCATATAGGATATCCTAAAATACAACAACGAACTGCGATTTTCCATGAGCACAATCATCGTTTACGCGTCAACCGGCGGCAACACCAAGGCCGTCGCCGAATACATCGCCAGCAAGACCGGCGGAGAGGCAGTGAGCGTCTCCGATGCAGATTCAAAGGACCTCGCATCCTATGACACCGTCGTAATCGGCGGAAGGGTCTGGGCAGGAGGCATCCCCAAGGAACTGGTCAGCTACGTCCAGAAGAACAAGGATGTCATCTCTCAGAAGAAATCTGCATTCTTCGTCTGCTGTATGTACAACGACGACAAAGGCCAGAAGCAATGCGACGCACTTGCATCTGAGGTCGGTATCTCCAACCACGTCTTCTTCAACAAAGGTAAGAAGCTCGTCAAGGAGAATCCCAAACCAATTGACGATTTCATCGCCACATTCTGAATTTCCAAGGGATGCCGAAAGGCCCCCTTCTTCTCTCAATCCGCTACCTGATCCCTGTCGTTCAGTCTGACGAGGGATCCGATCCTGTCAGCGATACCGTCAATAGCACCTTCATCATAGACCACGGTGATGGCATCTGCCGGACACTGTTCTGCACATCTTCCACAGCCTCTGCAGAGGTTCTGATCTATCTCGAATCTTCCGTCGGCGACCTTTACCGCCTTCGTGAAGCATATCTCGCTGCATGAACCGCACTGGACACACTTGCCGTCGTCAAGTTTGACCGTCACGCCTTCCATGCGTTTGAAAAGACTCCCTATCTCGTCCGAGATGTTGCGGGTCATGTTCCAAAGACAGCAGCACGGACAGCAGTTGCAGATCGTCATCAGATCCTTCTTGTCACCGGTGCTCAGCCATATGCTGTCGAGCTTGTTCCTCCCGATGATGTGGACCAGACCCTGTTCCCCGCATTCGTCTATGTATGCACAGGCCTCTTCAGGAGTGGCCAGATGGCCAAACTCCGGAGGGATCTTGTACACCCCTTTGCCCATGAACACACAGCCGTGATCAACGGGGTAATCCTCACACTTGTTAGATTTCCTGCAGATGCAGAAGTTCATGATGAAGATGTCATCTGCGCGGTTGATGAGATTCTTCACCACATCGCTCGGCAGGACCGTTGATTCGCCCGCGTCATCTATCTCGATGTTCGCATCGATCGTTCTTGTCGCCACTTTGTCCTTGGGTACGACTATCATATCGTCGCCTTCGAAGAACATCTTACCGACGATCCTGTTGAACGTCTTCGATTTCCTGGTGAACGCCGCGAGTCTGTATCTGGTGTTGAAAACTAACCCCATCATCCTTTTCGACATGCGCGGTATGATCTTCATCGATTGTCAATACCGCTTTACGATATAACCGTTTCATGGCGACGCATCTTCCAAACACGGTGGCACTGGTGCTCAATATTTTATCGTGTCAACGCGTACATTTTTCGGGGTTTTTGAGATGAACGCGTCAATCGGGCAGAAAGGTGTTGTTTCCACGCTCCTGTCCGATGGTCTCGAACAACAATTACACCCCTTAATTCTCCCGGAAATAGTAAGTTACGTGGCATCCTTACATATAAGATATATAAGCGCACACCTGCGTGAACAAAGAGGGGATGCACTTGGATGAGATCATGTTAATGACCAGTATAGCAGTTTTTCTGCTCCTGGCCGCGGTATGTTCCATCATTTTCAACAAGATCAAGATGCCATCCCTGATTGGATACCTCGTCACAGGAATCATAGTGGCCAATATCTGGAATGTCTCGGAGGAATCCGATGCAGTGGTCGAGATCCTCTCCAACATGGGTCTGATCCTGCTGATGTTCTGCATCGGTATGGAGATCAATCTGAAGAAGATACGCAAACAGGGAATCTTCGCGATGAGAGTCGCACTGGTCGAGATACCTTTCATGGTCCTCGGAGGTACGATCGTGGGCGGACTTCTCGGACTGGATTCCATCCAGAGCATCTGTCTTGGAGCGGTCATCGCAGGTTCGAGCACCGCTGTGGTGCTAGGCGTCCTGAAGATGCAGAACCGCTTGGATAAGGACCGCGTCGACACGCTCATCCTGATCATCATCATGGAGGACATAGCGCAGGTCGTCATCCTGTCGATGATCACTCCCATGATGGCCGGTTCCGAATTGGATGCGGGCGGATTGGCAGCCCTTATCATGAGCATCCTGGCCTTCATGGTCGTCAGTATAGTCGTCGGTCTGAGATTCATGCCGCGCATCATCAACTGGGTGTCCGATAACGTCACTTCTGAGATTCTTGTCATATTCGCGGTAGGACTGGCGTTCGGAATGGCTCTGCTGGCAAGCTATGTGGGGCTGTCCGTCGCTATCGGAGCGTTCCTGATGGGTATGATGATCGCTCCCAGCCGTAGGAACAAGGAGATCCTTCACGACATAGAACCCATGAAGAGCATCTTCATGGCGATGTTCTTCATCTCCGTCGGAATGGAGATAGGTCTGGGCACACTAGTAGACAACCTAGGTCTGACCCTCATATTCCTCATCATGTTCATCGTGCTGAAGACCCTGGCCGTGTTCTCCGGATACTGGCTGGCCAACGAGACGTCCCGCGAAAGCTTTGCGAGCGCCATCAGTTTCGTCGCCATGGGAGAGTTCGCATTCATCATCGCCAAACAGGCCCTCGATTACAACGTTTTCTCCGAGGACATCTACACATCCATAGTCGGTGCCGCGCTTCTTTCCATGATCACGCTCCCTATCCTGTCCAAAGATGCAGCGGAGAGATGGGACAAGACCGTATCAAAGATGCCGGGTGCATTGCTGCGCACCTTCAAGGCGATCGACAATGTGAAAGTCACGTTCTACGAGAGGATTGCCCTCAGCTCCAGGAAGACCAGGAAAGAGGTTAGCGGATCCATGACCCGCGCATACCTCAGCATGATCGGTATGGTCGCGGTCGAACTCATCTTCATCCTGATCACGCCTCCGCTCAGGGAATGGGGTATCGCATACTTCGGAGGGGACGAATGGCTCTGGAGCTTCCTGCTCCTCATACTGAACATGGTCGTGCTTTACATCCCCACGTTCCGTTTGGTCGACACGGTCAAAGACATCATGATCCTGGCCGATATCCAAACCAACAGACAGCGGAGCAGAAGGGAATACAGCATCCTGGACAGATTCCTGATCTCCAACACATGGCTTATCGCGCTCATGATAGCGATCGTCATCCTGATCGTGGTCCCCAACGGATTGAGCATCTGGGAACACATCGTCGTACTAGTCGTTGCGCTGCTGATATTGCTGTACGTCAACAGAAGGACCGTCACCAAGAGAACGGACCTGATCCCCTTCGAAGAGGATGGGCCGGACTATATGGACGAGGATTCATTCAGAAAACTGCTGGATTCCAAATACGCCAAGAAGATTGAAGAGGAAAGTCAGAGTCAGAAGTCGGTAGCAATAGATTCCGGCGACAAAAGGTATTGATAAAAGACCCGGGAGTGCTCCCGGAGTTTTGTTCATCTTAGACAGAGGGTCTTCCAGATGTCCTCTGACTGGTCGAGGATCCTGTCCTTGTCCAGGGTCAGGATGTTACCGTCCTGCATGACCATGTCCCCCTGGCAGAAGACTGTCTTGGTGTTGAGCCCGTTTCCGGAATAGACGATGTTCGCGATCATGTTGTCCGGGAGGAGGGGCCTCATGTTGGGAGCCTTTCCGTCGAGGATGATCAGGTCGGCGTACTTCCCGACCTCTATGGAACCGATCTTGTCCTGCATTCCGACCGCTTTAGCTCCGTTGATGGTTGCGAAATCGAGGAGCTGCTGCGCGCTGCATACGACGGGATCCCATCTGCTGGACTTCTGGAGGAGTCCGAGTGACTTCATCTCCGCGAACATGTCGAGAGTGTTGTTGGTGGTGTTGCCGTCTGTTCCGAA
Organism: Thermoplasmata archaeon; assembly: GCA_015063285.1. Taxonomy (NCBI): domain Archaea; kingdom Methanobacteriati; phylum Thermoplasmatota; class Thermoplasmata; species Thermoplasmata archaeon. Next base: position 18,561 of record SUST01000006.1, on the reverse strand, counting down.
AGATACGTTGACACCTGCCTCCATGAACTCTGGGATGGGTGCAACGCCTCCGGTAGCGAGCTTCATGTTGGATACAGGACATGATGAGATGGACATGCCCGCCTTGCCCATGAGCATGACCTCCCTCTTGGTCAGCCATGCGGAGTGCGCTGCGACCATGTGAGAGTTGAGAGCTCCGATCTCGGACAGCCATTCCGCGGGCCTCATTCCGGTCTTCTTCTTGTGGTCCGCAACTTCCCCTCTAGTCTCGGAGAGATGGAAGTTCAGAGGTGCGTTGACCTCCTCTGCGAACTGAGCCGCACTGACGCATGTCTCCTCGTTGCAGACGTACACTCCCTGGAGACCGACTCCGGGGACGATCTTCCTCTCGTTCTTGAACTTGGAGTAGAAGTTCTTGCAGTTCTGTACGGGGTTGCCTTTCTGCGTGGTCTTGTCCTCATCGAGACAACACCAGCAGAGGACTCCCCTGATGCCCGCCTGCTGAGTAGCTTTGGCGATGACATCCTCAGAATAATAGAGGTCCATGAAAGTGGTCGTACCGCTGCGGATCATCTCCATGCATCCGATCTTCGTTCCGATGTCAAGATCGTCATCTGTCCTGTCGGAATCGATCTTAAAGACCTTGTCAAGGAAATCGGGGAACGTGAGGTCGTCGACGACGCCCTTCATGACGGACATGGCCACATGGGTGTGGGTGTTGATCATACCGGGCATGACGATGTCGCCGGTGGCATCGATCTCCCTGTCCGCTGTACCGTTGTACTCCGGACCGACGGATACGATCTTCTCGCCGTCGATCACCACATCTCCTTTGATGATCCTCCTGGATGCGTCCTGTGTGACGATCCATGCGTTACGAATCGCTGTTATCATGTTTCTCCGCATCTTTACGTGCGATATAAAATGTAACTATACTCCCTACGGTATACCAAAATCATTTGGAAAGTCCCCCGATTAGGAACGGATATATTGATGCACAGACTACACCGATGTATAGTTCTGGGGCATATCATGTCGTTCCGCATCACATTCCTCGGCACAGGTGGAGGCAGGCACACCACCATGTATCAGGTCCGGTCCACCGGAGGGATGCTCATAGAGCATGACGGGAAGATGCTGAACGTGGACCCGGGGCCCGGGGCTCTCGTGCAGATGCATCGGATCCATTACGATGTGAACAACACCACATCGATGATCGTCTCCCACTGCCATCCCGACCATTATTCCGATGCGGAATCGGTGGCCGAGGGAATGTCCCGCGGAGGATGGAAAAGAGGAGGACGCATCTACGGCTCCCCCACGGTTCTGGAAGGCGAAGGGGGACTCGGCCCTTGCATATCAAAATACCATCTCGGCATCGTTGACGGCTATCAGGTATTCCGGCCCGGCGACGTCCTAGATATCGACGGCATGCAGGTGGACATCAAATATGCGAAGCACAGCGATCCCACCAATGTAGGATTCGTCTTCCACACCAGCGGAGGTCTCGTTTCATACGTTAGCGACACCGAATTCACCGAGGAGATCGCTGAACAATACGTCGGTACGCGCGTGCTCATCCTTCCAGTCACCACCCCCATGGGCAACCGCATCAAGTATCATCTATGCACAGACGATGCGATAAAGTTCATAGACATCGTGAAACCCGAGATCGCCATCTTCATCCATCTCGGGGTCGTGATAATCCGCAGAGGACCGGATAAGGAAGCCGCATTAGCACAGGAAGCAACAGGGATCAGGACCATTGCTGGCCATGACCTGATGGTGTTGAATGTCGGTGACGAATTGAAATTCTCAGAGGCGGAAACGTTCGACGATGAATGGATCCCGCCGTCGTCAGTTTGAGGAAACGGGATAGAATCCTGCCATTCCCCACCACATGGTGGATTTGTTGATCGTATCTACGGATCCTCCGAGCATGTACCCGACGGGAAGCTGCCCCCAGGTTGTGTCCACTCCGTAGTATATGACATCCTGCGGATCCGTCTCGACCACTGATGCTGACGCTCCCAATTTGAAACTGGTGTAGAACTTGTTGTACTTCGAAATCTCCTGAGGCGTGACTTCCCTGAAATCGGTCAATACGACTCCTGCCGCCACATGTCCAGGTATTCCGACCATCGCGGTATCGTATCCTGCTGCTTTGAAGATAGAACATGCGACCGCCGCCGAATCCTCGCAGTCCCCTTTCATAAAGAACATCGTCTCGAGGCTGTTTGCCCAGTATTCGCTCTGTCCCCAGACCAGCTTGTCTGTGGAGTCGTCGACTCTATCGGGATATTTGATTCCCAACTGTGCAAAGGATACAAGGAAATCGGCATACGACTGCCTGTCGGCCATATCGCCTCCGATCTGGACGAACCTTGTTTCCAGCTGCTTCACTATCGAACGCGCGGTGTCTCCGACATATACCTGTTGGGGAAGCTCTTTGAAGGGATGTGCCTGAGAAGGTTTGAGACTGCTGTTGTACTCACAGTTCTCAACGGTTATCTTGGCGAGCTCCGATATGCTGATGTCGTATGTCACGGACACATCATATGTCTCCCCGTTGAAGTAGTACTTCCATGATGCAGTGTTCGTATGCGTTCCATCCACGACCAGCTGGAAGGTATCCTCTCCGACCGTGATCGTATACAGTCCGGGTGAAAGTGTTATGCTCTTGCTTGTGACGGGTTCGAGGACTCTCTGTGGGGTGCTCTTCCCTCTGTCGAACTTATAGAACTCCTTCAGCTCGTCGATGACATTCCATGTGACCTCGCTCTTGGATTTCAGAACACCGGTCTTCTCATCGAAGGAAATCCCCTTGGGAAGGGGATCTGAGACGGGATCGTCCGGATCTACGACCGGATCGGGCCCATCATCAGACGACATGGCCACCACTGCAACGGCTGCTACCGCTACGATAGCTGCCAACAGAAGGAGTGCGATGGCCTTTCCCGTCATATTTGAAGGAAAAGAGCAACAGATGATAAAGCTTAGCGGTTTTTAGTAAAGGTTTGTAGAAACTCCGACAGCGCTCTGTCATCCTCCGTATAGGCCTCGCGGAACCTATCCCTGTCGAGTATCTCGATGTAATAGGGCCGCAGATCGGACATTGCACAGATCCTGTTCACACACCCCCTCCTGACGGCCAAAGCCCAACGGAACCCATCGGTGGCGATCCCAAGGGATGCATGGTCCGCATTCATGGCCGAGAACACCCTGGACGATGCAGATGACAGTACCGAATTCATCGATACGGTCGCCAATGATACACCGGGGACCTTACCGCTGAAAACATCCTCCGAGAACATGGATGCGTATCCGAGGTACTCCATCACAGGGTTCACCAGGACTCTCTGCGTCAGCCTGAGCGGATCCTCCTTGTCGATGACATCCTTGTAGGACGGGACCTTGTTACCCGATATCACCCTGCCCGAGTCGTACCTTCCGAAACTGCGGTCCAATTCCACCAATGCTCTGGACATCAGCCTTCTCATGTCATCGTTATGCGTCACGGAATGCCTTACATCCGCAACAGTTTAAGAATCTCACAGGGGGGTGACCGAACAACTTTGCACAAGAGAGCAATCCAGCATCCCGAAAATAAGTCCGAAAGTGGAAAAGAAAGGTATAGGGGCCGAAGCCCCTTGAAAAGTTTATCTGGTCTTACAGAATCAGATTCCCATCTCTTTCTTAACGTCTTCGTCAATGAGGAGGAGGATCATGAAGGAGAAGATGATCAGGTCGCAGATACCGCTGATGATGGTGATGATTGCGATGATCTCCAGGATTGCCCAGAGCAGACAGATGACAAACACAACGAGGAGAATGATCCAAATGAGCTTGTCTCCGGTGGTCTGCTTTCCATCGTTGATCTTGCTCGCGATGAACAAGATGATAAGACCGAGGACGATTGCGATTATTGCTCCGACAAGAGCAGATCCGAGATCTCCGCCCTCAACGATCACTGCAACAGCAGAGAAGAGTCCGCCGATGATTGTTGTGATTCCTACGATCTTGACATAGTTGGCGAGAATATCGATCTTCTTGTCAATTGCTCCACTCCTGACTTTCTGTCCGTATGTGAAGTACAGGCATGCACAGATGACCTCTCCGATTGCAAGAATGATGAAATATGTTAACTCGTGGGCCTTGATGGACTCCACATCCACGTCCATGATTGACATGACGATGAGGGCAATTGCTGAGATGATGGACAGCACTGCCACAATCATGAATGCCAATCCCGCGTTTTTAGCGCTAAAGAATGCCATGCCTTCGAAATCGCATAGTCTATATATAGTGTTTTCCTAAAAATCAAGCATTTCTTACCATTTTTTTTGATATGTACCAGTATCGATTTTTCAGAAAACAACCAAGGGATGTTAAGTCTGAACATGGTTATATTATTCATCCAACCTAAAAACCGAAAAACATGTCCGAATGAAGTGAAAAAACCAAAAACATGCATCGTTCAGTCGTGCGAAAGTATATAATAAAAGGGCCGTTACGACAACTCACCCTAATCCGAGGTACGCATAAAATGGATGAAGTCGTGCTCATAGCGTCAATGGCAACCCTGGTCCTTCTGGCCGCTTTCTTATCGATAGTCATGAGCAGACTGAAGTTCCCGCCGCTGATCGGATTCCTGGCGGCAGGTATCATCATCGCGAACTATCTGAGTATCGACGAGAGCGGTATGAATGTCGTGGAAGTCTTCTCGGAGCTCGGTTTGATCATGCTGATGTTCTCCATCGGTATGGAGATCGACCTTCGTAAACTGAAGAAACAGGGAAGATTCGCAATCGTCGTTGCACTCGTCCAATTGCCCCTGATGGTCATAGGCGGAATACTGGCCGGTACATTCCTAGGATTCAATATGCTCCAGAGTATCTGTTTGGGATGTATCATCTCCGGTTCCAGTACAGCCGTCGTGATGGCCGTACTGAAATCACAGGGGACATTGGATAAGGAGAACATCGAGACGCTCGTCCTCATTACAATCATGGAGGACATCGGACAGGTCATCATGCTGTCCATGCTGACGCCTATGCTCGTCGGAAGCGAGATGAGCGCAGATGACCTGGCCCTTCTCATCATTCAGATTGCGATCTTCATGATCGCTTGTTTCACCGCAGGACTGCTCATCGTCCCCCGCGTCATAGATTGGATGTACAAGAGATCCAACGACGAACTGATTTCCCTTCTTTGTCTCGGCGGATTGTTCACACTGTGCTACGCAGGAACAAAGATGGGCCTGTCCGTCGCTATCGGGGCATTCCTGATGGGAATAATCGTGGGAACATCCCGTCCGAAGGATGCTGTCGAGCACTTCGTAGAACCTCTGAAGAGCCTGTTCATGGCGATGTTCTTCATCTCGGTGGGAATGGAGGTCACGCTCAGCAGTCTCGCCGACAACATAGGCCTTATCTTCATCATCTTCGCCGTATTCGCGGTATGCAAGAGCGCCACAGTCTATCTCGGTTACTGGATCGGCAACGGGGACAACCGTATCGGATTCCTTTCCGCGATCAGCCTATGCGCCATGGGAGAATTTGCGTTCATCATCTCGAAGCAGGCTCTGGACAACGGAGTCGTCGACATCAACTTCTATTCATCGGTCATCGGTGCCGCATTGGTCTCGATGATCACATTGCCGATATTCACAAGATATGCGGACAGGACATTCACTGGATTGGAGAAGCATACGCCCGCACCTATCAAGGGCATAGGGCACAAGCTCACAGCGATCAGGGACAACGTCTACACGAGTCTCGAGAATGTCGCAACAGGAACGAAGGAAGCTTTCTCCAAGGGTCTCGCCAACATCTACTTCGACGCATTCCTGATAATTATCATAGAGGTCCTGTTCTTCTTCTCATATGATTTCCTGACAGAATGGCTGGTCACACACTTCGGAGGCCAAGAGGTGTGGTGGAGAACAGGCATAGTTGCAGTGAACTTCCTCATTCTGCTGATACCCTGCAAAGGGCTCATATCGAACCTTCGTCTGGTCCTGTACATCATGGACGTCGGAAAGAGGAAAGCAGCCGAATCCATGAATCTGAGCGAGAACGAGAGCAAGTTCTATGAGTTCATCAACCCCATGATCCTCGCAGGTGCTCTCGACATCCTGATAATCATCGTCGTTCCGAACAACCTCGGTACGATCTACCACGTGGTCGTTGCGATATTGGTGCTCATCGTGCTGGTGATGTATCACCTCTGGAAGATGATCTTCAAGAAGAAGGGTCCCGCACTTCCCGACCTGCCCTATGAGCACAAGGAAGAAGAGCAGAAGACCGAAGAACAGTGAGCCTTCCCAAGCGCCATTGTGTAAATATCAGCACTGCCATTCGCATCTTGCAAAATCCATATGGAGGAACACACAATGAGCGAAGGAGGCGACAGAAATTGGGGAGCGATCACGGCAGCGGTCGTTCTGATTGCAGTTGTCATCGGACTGCTGTACTACTACTTCACGGGACTCTGGTTACCTGCTATCGGTCTGCCGATACTGGTGTTCGGTGTCTACGAGCTGCTATCTGCATTCCTCAGGAGCAGCGAACCCGACCGTTACGGAACATCCGATTCGGGAGCAGCCACGCTCTACGGATTCATCCTGATCGCAGTGGGAGGGGCCATCATCGTCTACCAGTACGCTGATAACCTCATATTCACAGCGGTCTTCGCAATCGCAATCGTCGTCCTTTACCTGATAACGATCGCAGTGCGCAAGAAATCGAATTGATTCTTCTAGGGGGACTCCGTCCCCCAATTAATTATATAATCAGCCTGTTACCCCAGATTACAATTCAATCTATGGGCTGATAACCATGTCTGAGAAACTCAAGGTAGGTATTCTGGGGGCAACCGGTATGGTGGGACAGAGATTCGTATCCCTTCTGGCGGACCACCCCTGGTATGAGATCGTTGTTCTGGCTGCAAGCGAGCGCTCCGCAGGAAAGACTTATGAAGAGGCTCTTGGCGGACGCTGGAGCATCGAGACCCCCCTCCCCGAGAACGTCAAAGGCATGATAGTCCAGAATGTAGCCGACATCGACGACATCTGCAGCAAGGTCGACTTCGTGTTCAGTGCCGTTGCGATGTCCAAGGAGGAGATCAAGAAGATCGAGGAGGACTACGCCAAACGCGAGATCCCCGTCGTATCCAACAACAGTGCCCACAGATGGACCCCCGACGTCCCCATGATCCTTCCCGAGATCAACCCCCATCACGTGGAGGTCATCGAAGCCCAGAAGAAGCGTCTCGGCACCAAGCGCGGATTCATCGTGGTGAAACCCAACTGCTCCATCCAGAGCTACACCCCTGTGTTGGAGGCATGGAAGGAGTTCGAGCCGTACGAGGTCGTCGTCAGCACCTACCAGGCCATATCTGGGGCCGGAAAGAACTTCGATTCCTGGCCCGAGATGGTCGGCAACATCATCCCCTTCATCTCCGGAGAGGAGGAGAAGAGCGAAAGGGAGCCCATGCGTATCTGGGGTAAGGTGGAGAACGGAGAGATCGTCCCCGCGACCACCCCAAAGATCACCAGCCAATGCATTCGTGTGCCTGTACTGTATGGACACACCGCATCGGTCTTCGTCAAGCTTAAGAAGCCTGCGACCAAGGAACAGCTCATCGAGGCCATGGAGAAGTTCAAGGGAGAGCCCCAGGACCTCAACCTGCCCAATGCTCCGAAACAGTTCATCAAGTACCTTGAGGAGGACAACAGGCCCCAGGTCCTGATGGACGTCAACTACGAGCACGGGATGGGTGTCACCGTCGGAAGGCTCAGACCCGATTCCATCTACGATTGGAAGTTCGTAGGGCTCTCCCACAACACCCTGCGCGGAGCCGCCGGAGGAGCAGTCCTCTGCGCCGAATTTCTGACCGCCAAAGGTCTGATCACGAAACGCTGATGTTAGGAGGCGCGGGCGACCGCGCCCCTATTAACCGTTTATATATTAGATTAAGTTTTTCCGCCCTATGTTGATGTTAGCTGTAGGGGCAATCGCGCTTGTGCTCGGTTACGTCTTCTACAGCAGAGTCCTTCAAAGAATTCTAAATCCGCTCAGGACCACTACCCCCGCATATTCGCAGAACCTGTCAAGGAGCAATACGGCGCCGACTGAATCCCTGATAGCTATGGACCGTGCCGCTCCTGTTCTGGAGAAAGAGCTGAAAGTTTAATCATCCAAACGATTTTCTAAAAGCACCTTCATCCTCATCCATGGACAGACCGGGGATGGATCGTTTTCTAACATGTGTAGTGAGGCGTTCTGAACGTGATTCCATTATCCGCATTGGCGCATTAATACTGATCATGATCGTAGTCCCGGTGTTCGCCATACTCCTCACTCTAGACATCCTATGGGTCTACAACAGGTTCATCGCAGACCCCACTGATGTCATCGAACTCCCGAACTTCATAATCGAGCACATGGACGATTTCGTGGGTGCCCATCTTATGGAGTACACCATAGGAACGTTCATACTGTACCTGGTCTTCAATACATATCTCAACCACTGTAAGCGCGACCACGAATGGATGGAATCCCTGATAGAATACGTCGACTCCTACGGGCGCGACACTTCGGTCATGAGGCGCATTCGCAACGAAGCGGATGTGACCAGGACGAGAAACGTGACCAAGGGGTTCCTGATTTGGTTCATCATCGTGCTCTTCCTCTGCATGATGCAGGCACTGTTCATCAGCCTGAGGGACATGCAGCCCGATCTGGCGGTGATGGTGATCAACATCCTGATCCTCGTGACGATCCTGCAGCTGTCGTTCACGAGCATCTACATCTACATCCACATTTACAGGCACACCAAATTGCAGCATGAGTTCGCGGAATCGTTCAAGGAGCAGATGTCGGACGAATTTCCGAAACTGGAGACGGTCGGTGAGCTCGAGCATCAGGCCAAACTGTGGCAGTTCCTGGTCCTGATGGCGGTCACACTTGGATTCTACTCGATCATCTCCGCGTTGTGGTCCATCCATCTGATGAACGACCATATAAGGGACGAGTGGGAGTACGAGGAGATGCTACTGAGATCGATGGCGGCACACGAGGGCGCCATCGGCGTCGAGAAGGTATTCTCCGACAAACCGAAGACATTCATAGAGAAGGCATGGATGGTCTTCACTCGTTGAGCTTCTCTTCTGATTCGTTCTTCTCCGGATATCTGAATTTGAAAGAGTCGGCCACATCCATGGGAATGTTGAAGATGTAGCGCACCCAGACCCTCATTGGGGGTGTATCCATCATCGGAGGCGTATAGAATTTCCTGACCGTCGGGAGCAACATGATCGCCACGACCGCGACCATCAGGAGGGCGACAAGCCTGGCATCGAACACCACTCCTGAGATTAGGAGGTCCCTCCTTTCCAGGAAGATGTAAAACCAGTTGATGATGTTCAAGAGGATCGCCGAGCGGACGACACTGCGCCACGACTGGGGCTTGGCAGAGGGGATCCCCACGATGGAGTACACGGTCAGGACCGCCATGACCAAGGAGACGATGATGGACTGAAGATTGGCCCAGACTTGGATCCAATCCCCCTCGGTAGGAGATACCATGCTTGTGAAGTTCATCAGATAACGCAGAAGGACGAAGGCCAGCAACAGTTCTCCGATTATCAGAACCCTGGGCATACTTCTGAGGTCGGTCCTCATTTTTTTCCTATCCTTCCAAATTGAGAACATAAGAGCGCGAACGGAAACTGTATTAACAGTAATTATAATTGCTGTTTTATGACCGACACGGGTGCCGACAGATTCCTAACGTGCGTCGTCAGACGCTCGGACAAGGATTCCATAATCCGCATCGGAGCACTGCTCCTGATCATGGTCGTCACTCCGGTCGTTGCAATACTTCTCACTCTGGACATCCTGTGGGTCTACAACAGGTTCATTGCAGACCCCACCGATGTGATTGAACTGCCCAATTTCATACTGGACCACATGGACGATTTCGCGGGCGCCCATCTCATGGAATACACCATCGGGACGTTCATCCTCTACCTGATCCTGAAGACGTATCTCGAACACAACGAACGCGACGTCGTCTGGATGGATTCCCTGATAACATACATGGAATCATACGGGCGCGGGACCGAAGAGTTGATATCGATACGCAACCAGATATATCTGGATAGGATCAGACGCGTAGCGAGGGGATTCCTCATCTGGTTCGCGTTCGTGATAACCGTATGCGTATTCCAGGCATTGTTCATCAGCCTGCGCAACTTGGAACCGCACATGGCCGTGATGACCATCAACATCCTGATATTCGTGATGATCGTCCAGCTTTCGTTCACCAGCATCTACATCTACCGCCACATCGCCAAGCATACGGTTCTGCAGCACAGGTTCACGGAACTGTTCGCAGAGGAGATGTCGGATATTTTCCCCAATCTCGGAACGATCGAAGCCTTTGACGCCAAGATACCTCTGTGGAAGTTCGTGATCCCCATGATCCTCACATTCGGTCTGTTCTCGATCATCTCCACCATGTGGTCCATCCATCTGATGAACGACCACATCAGAGACCAGTGGGCATACGAGGAGAAGCTCGTGAGGCTCATCGCCCGCCACGAGGGCGCCATCGGCGTGGAGCATGTCCATTCCGAGAAGAAGAAGACTCTTCCCGAGAAAATCCTCATGGCCTTCACGCGCTGACAGACATCCTAATTATCATGAACCGGGATTCACCGGCATGGAAAACAAAGAGAAAGGGGAATACTGCCTGGCTGCATTCAGGATACTGGTAGGATGGATAATGCTCTGGCCGTTCTTCGACAAATTATTGGGACTGGGGTTCCAGACGCCCAGCGGATCCGGATTGATCGACGGGGCATCCCCGTCGTCCTTCGTCACCTATGTGACCGGAGGGATATTCAAGGACTTCTACGACTCGATAGGAGGCAATCAGTTCGTCGACCTGCTGTTGATGGCCGGCCTTCTGATCATGGGGATAACATTGATCCTCGGGATAGCATCCAAACTTACTACGGTCTTCATGGTCGCGTTCCTTCTGATCATGTACTCGTTATGCATCCCTCCGAAGGATAATCCCCTCATAGACCATCGCATCATCCTCATAGCGGGATTGGCGGCGACGTACTTCCTCGGAGGGTATGAGCGCCTGTCGCTCCACAGCAAATGGAAGGAATTGGGCATCGTCAAGAGGTTCCCTATTCTGGAATGAGGAAATTCTCGAGGTTTGAAGAAGCATCCATAGGATAAGTAAATACCTTAAAGTCAATGTAATACTAACCAAAAGGCGAAACATGTCTGAACTGTCGACCAAAATCGATGATTTCTTCCACATATCCGAGAGGGGCTCCGATATCCGTACGGAGATCAGAGGCGGAATAATCACGTTCCTCGCTATGCTGTACATACTGGCGGTCAACCCATCCATCCTGTCCAGCACCACGGGGATAGACTTCCAAGATCTGGTCGGCGCGACGGCACTGGCAGCATGTGTATCATGTCTGCTCATGGGACTCTATGCGAGATTCCCGCTGGCCTTAGCCCCCGGGATGGGGATCAACGCCTTCGTGGCATTCACCATAGTGGGCGCGATGGGATTCGACTACTACTCTGCGCTGATGGCCGTGTTCATATCTGGAGTGCTTTTCCTCATCCTCACGGTCACCGGTATAAGGCATAAGATCATGGACGGGATCCCGCTGATCATCAAGCTCGCCATCTCTGGGGGTATAGGGTTCTTCATCGTCATGGTTGGATTGTTCAATGCGGGAATCATCGTCCACGGGGAAGGTTCCGCGCTCACGCTTGGAGAACTCGGATCCCCGGGCGTGCTGCTTGGCCTGTTCTGCATCCTGACCACACTGGCCCTGTGGTACAGAAATCATTGGTCCGCGGTCCTGATAGGGGCGATCCTGACCGTGATCGTCGGATTCATCGGAGGCCAATTGTTCGGGTGGGACACCACCGTGAACGGCATGAGCCTGATTCCGGGAGTGGGAACGGCTACTGTGGATGCTATAGTCACCACACCGAATTTCGGTCTCTTCGGAGATGTCTTCACACATTTCGAACTGTTCGACATCAAGATGTGGCCCGCTTTCATTGTCTCTGTGATATCATTGCTCGTGGTCGATGTGTTCGACACGACCGGCACCCTTGTGGCTGCCGGAAATGCGGCAGGCGTAATCGACGACGAGGGCAACGTCGAAGGGAACGAGAAGGTATTCATGACGGACTCCTTGGCCACGGTGTTCGGTGCGGTTGCAGGTACATCCACCACGACATCCTTTGTCGAGTCCACAACAGGGATAACTGCCGGTGCAAGGACGGGTCTGATGGCTGTGGTCGTCGGCATCATGTTCTTCTTGGCATTGTTCTTCACACCAGTCTTCTCGATCGTCACGTCAGCATGCACGGTCGGGGCGCTCGTGATCGTGGGTTTCATGATGATCAGGACCGTGAAGGACATCAACTGGATGAACCCCATATCCTTGGCGACAGCATTCACAACGATCTTCATGATGGGATTGGCCGGATCCATAACGGACGGGATAGCTCTCGGCTCCATGGTATATCTTTGGGGAATGGTTCTCACAGGTAAGAAATCGGAGATACCTACGGTGATGAAGGTGATCGGGGTCGTCTTCCTAGTGTATTTCGTACTGACCTATACCGTCATCCCCAACATCTGATGTCGATCGATGAGAAAGACATCCGCCGTAACCTCAAATGATGCGAAACATCTCATTCAAGGAAAAGATGGATGTCATCACAGCTATGGTTCATGAGGCACATTCTCCGACATACTTGAAAATTCTTTTTTTAATGAGTTGGTCTACTAAATCATCATAAAATCCACTTACATTGCGATTATCATAGTAGCGATCATCGCTGTGGCTGGAGTAGGAGCATATTTCCTACTTTCGGGCAACAGCGGGATGACAGCATCAGAACGGATTTGAAAGTAGGCGGTTACATCGAAGTCGAGATGTCGGAGCACGACACGACGACAACAATCTATGACGACCTGCCGATCTATGAATTCCTGACCGGCTACCTTTACCGTGACGCCAGCATGTTTGAAAAACCGGTACCGAAACGATCAAGTTCAAAGGACAAGACGTCATCTGCGACGTTTATACGTACAGCTACGAATCAGGCAACGATTCTGCCATGTGGATCGATCAGACCTCAGGCGTATACTACAAAATGACCGTTAAGTCGGCTATGGCTACCGGTACCTTGGAATTGACAGATACAAACCTGGATGTCAAGAAGACTATTGACGAGCAGGTTGTCACCAACGGCTCATTCGTCAAAGCAAAGAACAGCATTATACAGGACAACGAGCAAACTGTCACTGTCTCCAACTGCGACGGCGAAACATGCACAGCAACCAGTGTCGTGAAGACCGATTCGACAAGGACTGCAAAATTCGTCATCAAATCCATCGATGGAGACAAAATAACGACCGAATCAGGCCTCAAGTTCACCAAGGATCAGTTCCTCGCCTTCGTTTCATACGAGTATGCGAAGAAGGTCATGGAAGCGCAATACAAAGTAGCCTACGGTGAAAAATACTACGAGACTATCGATACCACCTTCGGAAAGAAGAAACTCACAGCCCAGCAGATGACATACAACGACGATATCGATGGCAAAGTAGTCCAGATATACTACTTCGGTTCGAATGACGTCCTCTACAAGACCACACAGGACGAGACTCAGGAAATGACCCTGAAGGGCACCAGCCTCATAAAACTCTGAAACCCAACAAGAGGTGGCCCAACGGTTGCCTCTCCTTTTTTACGCTATCGCGGAATTTTCGGCCTCATATAATCCAACAAATCTGCTTCTACAGAACTCTCTGTAGTATGGCAGATTCTACGTATAATAATTGTTCTGCATATCATTTCGACAATGAATCGTTTCTATTGTGACCCCACATGAACAAACATAATATCTATTCAGAACCTCGCTCAGGATAAGATCTACGAGATAACCTCACTATGGCCGTCGAAGGCAGATTCAATGCCTTGTGAGCACTAACGTCGGTCTTTTTGGCTGTTCTAAGATGTGTTTTTATGTCGAAATCATGCGTAAAGCTGGACTAACTCAATACTTTTAAATCAATCAAATCAACTCTTCCATTATGGATGCAAAGATTATCGCCATAGCGGTCATCGCTGTTGTAGCCATCGGAGGATGCGCAGCATTCTTCGTCTTGAACAACAACAATGATTCTAAAGATTCGCAATACGACCTTTTGGACTCTACAGATAACATAAAGAAGGGCATGAAAATGGAATTGTCCGGTACAATCGGGGATATGAAGCTCGAGACCACTCACGAAGTGAAGTCCGTTTCGAACGGAAAAGTCAGTTACACGGAAACAACTAAAATTATTGGAGCTCCTATGTACGATGCGTATCAGCTTGACTCATTTTCACCTGAGTCCTTCGAGGAAATGTTCGGTTTCGATTATACTTCCGATACGATTCCTCAGGGCGTCAATGTAAAACATGATGGCAACAACTATACAATTACCGGTAAGTATGATACACTGTATGGTATGCATTACGTCTACGACCTAACAATCACTTATGATGGGACGAACGTTACTATGGTCAGCGGATCCTTGGAATCGAAAATGACCTCGGAATCTGGTACAATGACCACAACTCTTCATTTAGGTACTAGCAGCGGGAAATTGACAATCACATTCGATTCTGTGACAACCAAAGATGATGATTGTGATGTCAAAGACTTCTACACAGAAGGTAACTTCGGTTATGATCCTGACGACTACAAAAAATGCAAAATCACAGAGAAATCGGGCACCTTCGAGGGAAAGAGTGTGACCATCTATACGATCACTGGGGAGACTGAAGAAAAAGAGATCTACGACGGTGTCAACGTCTATGTCTACAAGGGAACGATCCTCAAACAAGAAGGTAAGGTCACTATGCAGAAAATTGAATATAATGCATCCGTGAAACTTACCATAACTGCATAAACCAATTTGGTGTAAAGTCGGCATCATTTATGCCGGCTGAACACCAGTTTTTTCAAATTGATTTGGATAATGGTCGGAGCCACATTCCGATCAGAAAAGACCTAATGAAATCGCACTTCGGATCAGATTCGTCTTTTCCCAAAGAATGCAGCCTTCCCATCCATGACATTCTTCTTCAGATTGTAGAAGAAGAACTGGTAGTCCTGGACATGGAAGCATTCCTTCGGAAGTCCCGGGATCAGCTGTTCGATATTTTCCGGTTCCACGTCCGTGACCTTCAGGACCCCTCTCCCAGGTTCTATGTAGCAGCCGCAATGGTTGGGTATCTCCTCCTTTGGATTTCCAAGGAGGTCGTACACGCGTGAGCATATGTTCAACGATCTGTCCGCAACGGTACCGTCGGTCCTCCAGTTCAACGGATTTATCGAATATGACCAGGTCCCTTCAGGATTCAGGAAGGTCCCGTCCAGTCCCGGTGCCTCGCAGTCGAACGCCACGACAACACCGTCTTCCTAAGGGGGTTTGAGGGCATTTTGTATCTATCCAGACTAGGTTTGAGTGGGTGCAAAACTTACGTCAGATGACATAAATCGAAGTGGGCCCGCCCAGATTTGAACTGGAGTTACGTGCACCCCAAGCACGAAGGATACCAAGCTACCCCACGGGCCCGACAGAATCGGGGTAATCTGTTTTGATTAAAAAGTTTATTGTTTAAGGAACCCGCCCGGACGTACTGTCCAGACGGGTTTTGATAGTTTTATCCTAGAGGCGCGATCTCGCCGATCAGATCAGCATGGGAGACGATCATCCTGCGGCAGCAGTATCTCTCGAATCCGAGGTCGTCCAGGACATCCTTGGGGTTCTCGCCTGCCTTCACGCGCTTCGCGTACTCGGGGTAGGCTGAGCCGACGACCTTTCCGCATGTGAAACATCTCACGGGTATTATCATGCTATCACTTCAACGGTAGGACTTCTGCTTCTTTGCACGTGCTCCGGGTCCCTGGGGGTTCTTAGGCAGCTTTCTCCTGTCATCGTTGATGATAAGAGTCCTGTCGTAAGCCCTGAAGACAGCCTCGAGCTCGTCGTCCTTGTAGAACTGGACGAGTCCCCTGGCGATGGCAGTCCTTGCGGCTGCTGCCTGTCCCATGACTCCTCCGCCGTTCACAACGACAGCGATGTCGACTTTCTCTGCCTTCTCAGGAACGAGACCGAGGGGCTCCTCGATCTTGAGCCTTGCAAGTTCAGGCGTGAAGACCTCAATAGGGACCTTGTTGATGGTGACCTTTCCGGTACCTGCCTTGACGACAGCCCTTGCGATCGCGGTCTTTCTCTTTCCACTTGTGTTTACGCACTCAACCATGGAATCATCTCACTTTTGAACCCAGGTATTTGGATACGGCTCCCAGGGTTGTGTAGTATCCGCCGATCTTCTTGACTGCGCCCTCAGGCCTCTCCGTCTCAACGTCCTGGAACTGTTTGGGTGTTCCGACGAAGACGTGGAGTCTCCTGTAAGCGTCCCTTCCGCTGGTGGATGTCCAGGGGATCATTCCTCTGACGCACCTCTTGAACAGGAGGTCTGCCCTGCGGGGGTAGAACGGTCCTTTCCTCTTGGTGGTGTCTCCGCGGTCGACCTTTGCCTTGAAGTCGGCGAAGGTGTTCTCCTTCTTACCGGTGATGACAATGGCCTCTGCGTTGAGGACAACGATCTCCTCGCCGTCCATGATCCTCTTCGCGACAATGGCTGCAAGCCTTCCGTGAATGAGGTTCCTTCCGTCGATAACTGTAACCATCCAAATCACCTCATGATCCTGACACCGGTTCCCTTGGGGTTCTCCTTTGCGAGATCCTCGATGGACAGCGTCTTTCCGCCAGCGGCTACGATTGCTTTCGCGGCAGCATCGCTGAAGCTGTATGCGGCTACTGTTACCTTCTTGCTGATGCTACCTGCTGCGAGAACTTTACCGGGGACGAGGATTGTCTCTCCGTCCTTGGCATACCTCTCGATTTTGCTGAGATTCGCTTCGGCCCAGTTCCTCTTGGGTTTCTCGAGCCTAAGCGCGATGTCTCGCCAGATAGCAGCGTTGTTGTCCCTTGTGATTGCCTTCAGATTATCGATCGTGGCAACCAACTGGGGGTTTGTCTTTGCTGTTGTCATATTTCTGACTCTCCCGACATTGGGTAAGCCGTTGTATACTGGTCCTTAATATAAAGATATCTACGGGTTCACGTGCGCGTAATATATGGAAGAAGAAGAGGATTATCAAAGTAACGTTTGAAAGACACGACATACCGACATATTTTTTGACATCATATCTGCCTTTTTCTTGCTGTCTGTTGAATTAGATATATTTATATATTATTGGATAAAAAGTGCAATAAACATGTTAAAACACTCAGTTTTTAATGCTATTATTTGGTAAATTTTTATATATTGCATACTTTTTTACAAAAAGTAACACTATGGAGGAATAAGCAAAAATGTGGCTAGTTATAGCAGCGATTTGCGCTTTAGTAGCAACCTTCGCTTGGATCAATAAACCGGGAGTGAACCGTTATGGTCATCTCGCACTCGCTTTTTGGGCGCTCACTGCCATGATATTCGTGGATCATGTGATCGGTTGGTTCCTAGAGGGTGCTGAGGGAGACTTCTTGGAGGTTGGAGTAGATCCGTTCATGCTCAGTCTATGCATGATAATTCCAGTCTTCATGATCTGGGAGATTGCAGTCATCCTGGACAGAGTAAAAATCACTAAAACAGAAAATAAAAACAAGAATGCAACAGAGGAGGCACAGTAATGGCATGTTTCTTAGTCGCCGCCACAGTCGGCGTCTTTACCACAGCATTCAGGAATAAGATTCCTGAGAAATATCATATTGGTTGGTTGAACGTAATGATTTGGGGAGGTGTGCTAGCACTTCTTGTAGAGCACATCTGGCATGGAGAGATTGTGCCCTGGCCCCCCTTCCTGACAGCCATGTCAGACCCTGAGGACACGGCAGAAATGCTTGTCGAAATGGGAGAGATAGGAGTACCGATGCTTCTGATAATCTTGGCCATCTGGGCAATCATGGTCTTCATTGCCAACAGGGTAAGCATCGAAATGCCTACCACAGAAACTGCTTGAACGCTCAAATGCCAAGAGGGCGGCTTGGCATCTGATCATACCATTGCGTCCGTTAGAGTATCCGCCCATTCCCTGAGACACACGGGTGAAGTATCTGATAACCAGTGTCTCAGGGTTTTCCTTTCTTCTTGTAGTCCGCGACTTTCAAAAGGAAATTATAAGCGGCACTAGGATTCGAATAGAAGTACAGATGAGGATATCCTGCGATGAGATTCCCCTCCTCATGCATGCATGTGTACTCCTTCCCATTGGTCTTCACGGCCTTCCAGGAGGATCCGCAGTTGTCGCTGTCCCAATAGTGGAACTCATGTCCCTTGACTGGACCATCCTTCAGAATTGACCCGGGATCGTCCGATGACACGGTGATGTAACCGAATCTGGAGAGCTTCCCTGTGTTCCTGACCTCTCCCTTGATGACCCCGCATGAATCATG
>SUST01000005.1 GCA_015063285.1 Thermoplasmata archaeon | reverse complement strand
TCTGCCGCTTTGTATCCAAGTGTGAAGATGAACTTCCCCCAGTTCGCATCCCTGAAGGACTTCCTCATCCCTTTGGACCCGCTCTTGTTGGCAAGGTCCTTGATGCGGATGTCCTCCGTCACTATCATATCGTGATTCTCCAGAAGGCTGTTCACTATATCGTGGATATATCCCTTGTTGACGTTATTCAGTCTCTCGAAGGCATGGAACAGCCTCTGGCGGTATCTCTCCCTCTCTTTGGATCCTTTCTCGTATTTGGACATCTTCCTGAGGATCTTCGATACCTGTCTTTCCGCTTGTATGTAGTTCTTCCTGTTGGGATAGGTTGCACCATCCGATGTCACCACCATGTTCCTCAGGCCGAGGTCTATGCCTATGGGCCTGGTCGGTTCGATGAGGGTCTGTACGGCCGTTCCGCCATCTTTAGAATCCATCTCGAACGTCAGCGCAGCCTCCCAGCGGTATCTGGGTCCCGCACCTTTTCTGATGACGGTGCACGTCTTCACGGTGCCGCCGATCTTGCGGCATCCCCTGATCCTCACATCCGTCTTCCAAGGGCTCAGCCTGATATGATTAGGAGACAGCTTGAACCCTTTCTGTGGATAGGTGAACGAATCATATCTCTTCCAGGACCTGAATCTGGGGAAGCCCGCATGCTCGGGATCCTCCTTCACACGCCTGAAGAATCCGTCGAACGCCCTGCTCAGACGGACACAGACATCGTATGATACCTGGGAGTACACCATCTTCAGCTTCGGATCTGCCTTCTTCATGTCAGGCAGAAGTTTCTCCAGATCGTATGCTGAAGGGTGCTTCCCGCCTTCCTTATGCATCTCGATACAGTATTCGAGAAGGCTGTTATACAGATCATGGCAAACGAACAGGCAGTCGTTGAGCTGGCGCTCCTGCTCCCTGTTCGGGTACATTCTAACGACCAAGGTCCTCATCGTCCTGTCCATGGAATGCCTCCATGGAATACACCGAGGGATTACTATAAGAAGTTAAGACGGGGGCCTCCGAAAGTGCAATCGAAAAACTACCTATCCAGACATCCCCTTTCCACTTTCGGTTCGGTGTCTAAGGTTCCTAGATAATTCTGTTGAATCATTAATTCTGACGCTAGACCGAGGGTTTCCTCAATGCTTATCATAGCAACAGCAAAAGCGTTCCAGCTACCACACCGGCGAGACCTATCGCACTCTTCTTCGTCAGCTTCTCCCTGAATACGATGTATGAGAATGCGATAGTCACCAGAATGCTCAGCTTATCGATCGGTATGATTACACTGGCCGGACCCATCTGAAGGGCTCCGAAGAAGAACATCCAGGATGCTCCCGTGGCCAGACCTGACAGGATTATGAATGCCATATCCCTACGCTTGATGCCGTGAATCTTGCTCTGCTTATGGGAAACGTAGATCATTATCCACGACATCCCCAGTACTACTATCGTACGTATTGCAGTACCGAGGTTGGAATCTATCCCTTCCATCCCTATCTTTCCCAGGATGGATGTGAGTGCAGCAAACACGGCAGAACCGATGGCAAATAGCAACCAGCTGGAGCCTTTGCTCTCCATCCCTTTCACATCCTTCTTCTCGATCATCAGGATTGTCCCGACGAGGATCAGGACGACACCGAAGATGCCCGGGATGCTTAGAGTCTCTCCGAGGAAGATGATCGCTAGCATTATGGCCATGACTGTACTGGACTTATCCACGGGGACAACTTTGTTCACATCGCCCAATTGGAGCGCTTTGAAGTAGCAAAGCCACGATGCTCCTGTGGCCAGACCTGACAGAATCAGGAATATCCACGTATCGGCATCTATGGAATCTATCTGGGCATAAGAACCGCTGATCAGAACTATGATCCAAGCAAAAACCATAGCGACGACGGTGCGGAAGGCCGTGGCCACAGTCGAATCCACTTCCTGAAGACCGCATTTGGCCAGTATGGAGGTGAGTCCTGCGAATACAGCTGAACATATTGCGAAGATCAACCACATGGGACCGAGCCTTAAGCTCGGTAACTGCTACGCAATTATAAGTTTTACAGAAGGTGAAATCACTGAATTTTGGAATAAATATGGTGCCGGGAATGGGGTTCGAACCCATGACCTTCGGATTTCCCTGGAAGAGGTCTAATTGACCAGAACCCTATGAGTCCGACGCTCCACCAGGCTGAGCCACCCCGGCCTTGAATCGGACATTGGGTTGCTCATTATAAACGTTGCTATATGGAGATGCCTTGGATTTCTTCCCGAATAGCAGCTCAGATACACCCAATAATATCTGATAATAGATTTGAATCACAGTATAGTGGCATCATGAGACTGTTTCACACATATTGAGAATAGGATAGCAACATTTATTATTGAAAAATGAAAGATGCCATAATCATAGGGTTCACCCTAGGAGGTTTCATGATGGAGAACGCTACAAACGAGATGGTCATGCCAACTAATTATGTGGATATGACGGCAGCGGATATGGCATACGCCGGTAGTTTCAGCTGGAACAAATTCTGGAAAGGAGTTATGATAGCCGGTTTCGCTATTGCAGTCGTTGCAGGCGTTGGAGGCATAGGAGCCTTAGCCTTAGGAGCAGCTACTGCAACACTTGGGGGGTTCGCTACTGCCGCCGCAGTAGGAGGAACAATCGGTCTCATAGGTCTGATGGGATACTCCGACACGGCCGGCCCTAACCAAGGCTGAATATGCTGTCATAGAAGAATAAATTTTGAATTGACAGCCATCAAACACTTTCATTCACTTCCCCCTCATCTATTTTCAAGAGGTCGCTGAAACACCAAGAACAAAATGCCAGATTCCAAAGAATTGTATAGAATCGAAGGAAAGAGTTTGAGTCCCGGCGAACCGGGACGATTGAGAATCACTCGGATGCTTCCTCTGCAGGAGCCTCTTCGGTCTCTGCAGGTGCTTCCTCAGCCGACTCTTCTGCGGGTGCGGCTTCCTCGGGCTCGTTGGAGACCATCTCTTCAGGAGTGAAGACTGCCTCGGGCTCGCCCTCTCCGAACTCGAGGACCTCGGACTTCCTGACCTCGATTCTCTTGATGGGGATGACGACGTGACATGCTTTGGCCAGATCCCTGGAGAGGCTTCCGTTGATGATCGCCTTGACGATCTCGGAGAGAGTCATCTCCTTTCCCATGTTGGTGAGTGTCTCGGTGATGATTGCTCTCATTCCCTCTTCCTGTGAGGACTGGATACGCCTGTCCGCGATGGACATTGTCTTGATCCTGTACTTGAAGCCGTCCTTTGTGTAGAAGTCCACGACGTGGTCGGTCTTGGTCTTTCTACGGCGGGTGAGCCTCCTTACGTAGTCGCTGGTGAGGTCGTGTCCGACGAAGACTGTCTTCGCGTCCATTCCCTCGGTCTCGCTGACCTTGAACTTTAGTTTGATGTGCATCTTGGAGAAGTCTCCGGTCAGATCCTGGACGGTGACCTCTACGGTACGTCCGATGACGAACTCGGGGTCTGCCGAGGGTGTGTCTCCGATTTCTGCCTCATTGAACATCTTGGGGGCGTGGATCTTGTACCATTCCTTCGCCTTCCACTTGTCCTTCACCTTACGTGCTGCTTGCTGTCTTGCCATAATAGACACCTTTACTGAAGGTGCGGATTATATCGTTGTATTAAAAGATATGTTGATGTGTGTACCACATATATTTAAAATTAACTCAAAATTACTTAGATATGTCAGGAAAACCGGACAGATCCATCGATTCTAAGATAATCAGATAAGAAAGGGGAGGTCTCCCTCCCTAAATGATTTTGAACTCAGAGTTTCACAGGGGTGACGTGGGTGGAGAAAGCGAGCTGCTTCTCATCCATTCCCAGTGCGAGACCGAGGAGCTGAGACAGGTGGAGGACGGGGATATTGTATTCCGTGTCCTTCTGGATTCCGTCGAACTGCAGGTGGCAGAAGGGACAGACATCGATGATGAACTGTGCTCCGGACTCCTTCATGTTCTCGAGGTTGGTCTCTGTGAACTTCTTTGCGACATCTCCGAATGCGGCCTTGAGTCCTCCTCCTGCTCCACAGCAGAGCATCTTCTGCTTCCTGGGCATGGACTTGGCTCCGGTTGCCTCGATGAGATCGTCGAGGATGTGGGGGTTCTCGGGGTTGTCGACCTGCTTGATTGCGCTGGGCTTGAGGAAGTGGCATCCGTAGAATGCTGCGACCTGGTAGCTCAGGGGGTTCTTGACGGAGTTCCTGATCTTCTCGACTCCGACCTCCTTGTAGAGGACCTCTGCGAAGTGGTAGACCTTTGTGGTTCCCTTGTACTCCATTCCGATCTCCTTGAGGATCTTGTTGACCTCTGCGAGGAGTTCGGGGTCCTCTGCGAGCTCGTAAGCTGCGTCGAAGAGTGATCCGTAGCATCCGTTACAGATGGTGATAATCGGGAGACCCTGCTTCTCTGCGAGAGCGAGGTTCCTTGCCGCTGCTGCGAGCCAGGTCTTCTTGTTGAAAGCCCTGATTACTCCAGGTGCGGGACAGCAGCTTGCGTCCTCGAGGTCGACGAGCTCGACTCCGAGTGCTGCGCAGACTTCTCTTGTTGCCTTCTCGATACCAGGGTATCTGAGGGGTGCGATACATCCGAGGAAAAATGCGTACTTTGCCATCCTAATCACTCTCCTACAATCTTGTCGAATCCGGTTGCGACGAGGATCTTGTCCAGGTCTGCCTTTGCCTTCTCGTTTGCGAGAACGGTCGGGGGTGTCGGATCGAGTCCGAGGTTCTCTCTCAGCTCTGTGATGATGTCGAGGACCTTGACAGTGTGTCCGTACTTCATCAGGTTGCTTGCGGTTCCCTTGTGCTGCTCCCTGATGTGTCCCTCTGCGACTGCCAGGTTCCTCAGGTCGATGATGATGTCGACGATGGGGACCTCACGGGGGCACCTCTCTACACATGTGTAGCAAGTGCTGCACTCCCAGAGCTCGTCGGAGGAGAGGATCTCTTCCTTCATTCCAAGCTGTGCCATTCTGATGATTTTCCTGGTCCTGTAGGAGGTCCTCCTACCGGAAGGGCAGCCTGCTGTGCAGGTACCGCACTGGAAACACATCTTTGCTGCGTCTGCGATCTCCTTCGAGATCTCTGCGTTGGGTGTAACCATGATAATCGTACCCTTCGATGCTCCCATCGTATATAATGAAGAGAGATGAATGGATAGTGGTATTATTGAAAAGGATAATACCTTTAAGCGATATTTCTGGCCTTAACCGCACGTACTATCTTCAAAATGCGCGGATCCTCTTCCCTGTAGATGGCCGTGACCGCATGCCTGAGGTTCCTCGGATCCACTGCGCTCTTGAGCCTGAGGTTCCTCCTTGTGAGCATGAACTCGTCGATGAAGAAGCTCTTGTTGGACCCCAGCAGTTCGGGGAGGGAGAAGGTCTCCGACTCCACCGTGTACTTCCTGTGCAGCGAATCGAGATACATGAACGCCACCCTTTGGGCCCCGTACTTGTAACGGATGAAGGACGGGCCGCGGTCCACGAACACCATCCCCATGTAGCCGATCTCGTCCATGAGGTATTCCTCCGCATCGAACAGATAGAGTGGATCGTCGATGATGACGAGATCTGCCCTGTTCTCCCTCAGCATACGGATATTGTAATCGTCGTCGGACACGATCATGTGTATGTCGGGAATCTTCAAGGATGAAACCACAGACATCATGATGTCCTCTGTGACCGGGGAACAGCAGACGGTGAAGCCCCTGTCTATCACGCAGCGATGCTCCATCGAGCGTGCTATGGAGGTTATCTCCTTACCGGCGCTCGTTAGTACGGATCCCGCAGGCGTGGTGATCAGAACAGGTTCTCCTGCTGCCTCCTCGATTATCGAGATGTACTTGTGAAGGACAGGAACGGATATCCCGAGTTTCCTCGCCGCAGCGGTCTGACTGCTGGTCTCCTGTACCGCCATTAACGCCTCCAACTGACGCGTCGTGACCTGCTTCCCGTTGATGATCTGCGAACTCTGGACTGCGATATCCATGACTGGCAGAGTGTTACCTTAAAAGATAATACTGTCGGTTTCCGAAGAAATAATCATAATAAACCATCTCACAGATGACCTCGTGATACGATGGGTCTGACTGACAGGGAATCTGAGATCGCAGTGGTGGGGCTCGGCAGCCCGATAATGTGCGATGATGCCGTAGGTCTGCGTGTTTCCCGCGCAATAAACGACATGCATATCGAGAGCGTCGACTGCCATGAGGAGGCGGTCGGCGGATTGGACATACTCCCTGTCATCCACGGTTACAGGATGGCGATCATCGTCGATGCGATCATGACCGGGGAGTACGGGCCCGGAACGATCCTGATCTTCTCGGAGAAGGACTTCGACGAGAAGATATCCGAGGCGGCATCCCATGACGTGAACCTTCCCACGGCGATAAAGATAGGGAGACAGATGGATCCCGACATCATGCCTGAGAGGATCATGTATATCGCTATCGAGGTCCAGGACATCAAGACGATGACCGAGACGATGACCCCTGAGGTGGAAGCTGCTGTGCCCAGCGCATGCAATGCGGTCCTTCATCTGATAGACGAGTTCAGAAAGCGATCTTCGTCACATCATAGTTCTTGAACTTACGGCTGTTCTTTCCGAGGACGACAGTGTTCATACGCTCTGATCTCAGGAGATCCTCGGCGACCCTCATGACATCCTCTTCCGTCACGGATTCTATCCTCTTGAGCCTTTCCTCCAGAGTCTCGATGCTTCCGTTCAGCATATGGTTGACGCCTAGCCTGTAAAGCCTGTTGTCGGTGGATTCCATGGCCCTGACGTTCGCGCCCTTGACCAGTCTCTTGGCCCTGTCCAGTTCGCCCTTCTCCAGCCCTTCCTTCAAGAGGTTGCCGATGACCTTAGATGTCGTCTCCATAGCCTCTCCAACGTTCTCCTTGGTACAGGACATGAATGCCGTCAATGAGCTGGCATCGCTGTTCTGAGACACATTGGTGAATATCGAATAGACAAGTGCCTTCTTCTCCCTGACATCCTGGAAAAGCCTAGAGCTTGTTCCTGATCCCAGGACTGCGGACAGCATGGAGACCGCGGTACGGTCGGGATGGGACGAGCCGTAGGCTGGGAATCCCATGGCGACCTGATAATGGTCCGAATCGTTGGCGACGAATTCGTATTTCCCTTTGGGCATCGGAGGTTCCTTTCTGATGTTCCTCTTACCTCCGGACATGCCGTCCAGAGTGTCCTCGGCCCAAGCTACGGTCTCCTTCATGTCAATTGAACCGACCGCATAAACGGACAAGTTGGGGATGCGGTATTTCTCCTCGTAGTAAGCCCTGAGGTCCTCCGAGGTCATCTTTTCAACGAGTTTCTCGTCTCCGCCCTCGTCCTGTTCCAGCTCATGTCCTCTCCAAAGGACCATGCTGAACAGGTCATGTATGTATCTGTCAGGCTCGTTCTTTATCATACTGAGCTCTTGGAGTACGATCTTCTTCTCGAGCTCTGTGGATTTCTCATTGATCAGAGGATTGGCGACGATGTCGCCCACGATCTTCCTGGCGACATCAGCGGTCTCCTTGATCGTGATGCCGTAGAACGCGGTCATCTCCCTTCCGGTGAAAGCATTCAGCTCTCCTCCGGCCCCCTCGATCTCCTTGGCCATCTGATACGAGTCCATGGTCTTCGTCTCCCTGAACACTGTGTGCTCGAGAAGATGGGAAAGACCGAAGATATCGCTGGTCTCATCCCTGGAACCGGTAGCGACACCGATCATGTAAGCTGCACTCTGGCTATCAGGTATGTTCTCGACGACGACAGGAACGCCTCCCGAAGTCTCTGAGACCTTGATGGTATGACCGCTCATAATCGAATATGATAGAACTTCTTAAAAAGTCTAACGGTATTATCCTCCACATGAACATAGAGACCATACAGTATGAAGAGATGAATCTGAAAGACCCTATCGCGGTCATAGGATTCCCAAGTGTGGGGCTTACCAGTTCGATCATGGCCAACATGTACGCCAAGAGCTTGGATATGACACCCATTGCAGGTATGGCATCCGCCAACATGCCTCCATACTGTATAGTCAACAGCAAGAGGGTCCTCCCTCCTCTCAGATTCTTCGGCTACAAGAACAAGAGGAAGAACGGACACGATGTGATCCTCTGCATGACGGAATACGCTCCGAAACCCGAGGACTGCTACAACACTGCGGTCAAAGTTCTCCAGTATCTCAAGTCCAAGGGTGTGAAGACCATCGTATGCATGGAAGGCACACCGAAATTCGAGGGCGCTAAGATCATGGCCATCGCATCCGGTGAGAACGGAGAGAAGCTTCTAAAGAAGAGCGGATTGGAGGCCATGTACGAAGGGATAATCAGAGGTTTCACCGGTGTAGTGATGTACGAAGCTCCCAGCAGAGGCATGGATGTCATCACGATCATGGTCCCCGCAACATCGGGGGTACCCGATCCAGGTTCATCCGCATCATTCATAGAACCGATCTCCAAGCTCATACCCGGATTCAAGACGAAACCGAATGAGCTGCTGAAAGAGGCTGAGATCATCCAGCAGCAGATGGAGATGGCAACTAAGAACCTTGGAGAGACCTCTCAGTACATCGGGTGAAAGGTCCGAACGATACTATTAGATAATGATACTACTTCGAGGTCGCCATGGAACTAGTGCCCAGTAAATTCTTCGTCACACACAGCTCCGCTGTGAGCAAGACATCGGATCTCAACGCCTTCGACAAGGCCCTGATCAAAGCCGGAATAGGGGAACAGAACCTCGTATCGGTATCCTCTGTCATCCCGATCGGTGCCGAGGAAGTCGAACCCTGCGAGATGTCGATGGGGGCGGTCACACACTGCGTACTGGCCCAGATGAGGGGTACTGAAGGCGAGACCATCGCCGCCGGAATCGCATACGCACGCCGCAAGGACGGCAAGGGAGGATATGTCGCAGAGGGGCACATCCACGGTTCGGGCGAATCCCTCAGAGAAATACTGTCCTGCAAGATGGAAGAGATGGCGGAGATCAGGAACCTGGAGTTCGAAGAGATCCATTTCGCCATTGAGGAACTCAAGATCCCTATGGACAATTACGGCTGCTGCGTCGCTGCCCTCGTGTTCACCGAATACAGGTGACCCGATGTATGGGATCGTCATCTGCAGCATGTGCGGCAGAGCCCGTGTCATCGATCTTTCTTCCAAGAGCTCATCCTGCCCGTACTGCGGGAACCCCGAGAAGACCGACAAGATGGTCGTCGTGTACAAGCACAGGGACCAAGATAACGTCAGATAGGCCTTGGGCCAAGCGGCAGGTTTCGAGATGCCCGATCCCAAAGAGGAAAAGGCAAAGAAACGGAAGATCGAGAAAGCCGATCCCTACTCAACCATGATCTACAAGTACGAGCACGCTACGGATCTGGACGAAAAGATGGAGATCCTCGCCAAGGGACTGACCAAATCAAAGGGGACATTCACCCTGGAGGACATCCAGGAGATAGTCGGCGAGAAGAACGCCGAGAAATACATCGCAGCCATGATGGACCGCTGCTACATCGCAGAGGTCAGGCCTGGCCAGTACAAATCCTCGTGATCATCTCGATTTCGGGATGTCATCGCGCTTCTCACCGTTCATCTTCAGGACCTCCCTGATGATTGCCGGGAGATTTCTGAACAGACACTTGTGGAAGTAGAACGCTCCCAGAAGGACCATCACGATCAGGACGATGTACATCATGAACATGTTGTCGGTGTAGAACACCACCGCCAAAAGCATGTTGTACGCCACCAGCGGGATGGCCCCCTGAAGCATGAACTGCATTGGAAGGTGCCTTGCGATCCCCTCTCCGACGTTGGTACCGCATGAACTGAGGATGAGGTTCAGGGATATCGACAGACATATGACCTCGATCGCAACGGGTATGGGGTCGACCAGAGGCGTATCCGGATTCTGAGCCGCCATGCACAGGACGTATGCGAAACCTGATGCCATACCTGCTGCCATTCCCAATCCGAGACCGTATCCGTAGAATATCGAATCGGACTTTCCGCGGAACCTCTTGAGGTTCATCACGACGACCATCGCCATCAACTCTATGAGCGCCACGACGACCATGTAAAGGATGGAGATCGGACTTCCCAACAGATGCAACATGCTGATCGCGAAGTAAATGAACACTCCTTCGAAGATACCGACGGTCATCATTATGAAGAACGTCGAATCCTTGAAGAACGGGGTCTCGACCCTCGGGTAGGTATAATTCTTCATCACACGGTCCATAAGCAGGAACATGGGTGCGAATCCCACGAGGAGGGCTATGCCGAATGTCCAATCCATGGTTCGGACTAACGGGGTTCCTTATATAAGGATTTATGAACGGGATACAGAAGAACGGCAAACTGAAGGGCCTTCTCCGGCCGACTCCATGAGCTTGTCGTAATAATGAACGACCATGCAGGAGCTCTCGCATCTGCCACAGGAATTGCATCTGTTGGGATCGACCCTCATTCCGCCCTTTATCGTTATGGCATGACGGGGACACTTCTTCGCACATATCCCGCATTCCGTACACAGCTCGGCCCTGATCAATGCCTTGACGGCCTTCTCGAACACCTTCTTGGAATTCTTAGCATCCGGGGCGGTGATAGAGACCTGTCCTCCGCCGAACAGCTTTGCCCTTCCTATCGGCATCTTCAGCAATGCGATCTCGAACTCGGAGGAATACTTCACATCCCCCACTGTCCTGAGGGCATCCTCTACATAGGAAAAGTCCCTGGAGTGCTGGACATTGACGATCGCTTCCATGGAATAACCGCCTGCGGCACAGGACGAGGCTCCCTTCAGCATCCTCATGCTGGGGCCCGCGGCCTTGGTGGGTTTCAGAGATATCTGCATCTCCTCGGACAGTTGGATCATCTTCGGCGGGAGGACCTTCCATCTCCAGAAGCCTATATCGGCGTATTCCTTCGGCAGACCTCTGTCCTCGGCGTAGCTGTGGAGGTATTCCTCCCATCTCCCGTACAGGTCCGGATGGATCCTTCCGGTGTTCCTCCACTCGCTTGAAAGACATGAGGGACAGAGATAGCAGCCTATCCTCTCGAAATCCCTGTCGTACAGCGGGTTGTACTCTAGCCCGAAGGTGAGTATGTAACACCACACCTCCGCAGCACACCAGGAACGGATCGGATTGAGGTTAATCTGATTCGGGACGAACGGGTTCTTGGTGACGAAACCTATCGTTGAACGGGCATATGACTCCAGCCAACGGTTGCCCTCCACCGTAATGGTGCCCTTCGGGAAATCGTTGGAGATCATCTCGGTGGTAGGGCCAAGCTTGCACACCTTGCAGCACCATCTGAAGTCCTTGGCAGGAGGGCCGAATGTATCCACATTCTCCCAGAAACCATCCTTACCTTCAGCAAGATGCAGCCTGTTCCCATGCTCGAGGGCGAATGCCTTGACATAGTTCACCGTCTCCGGGAACTCCAGTCCCGTGTCGATGTACATCAGGTCTATATCCTTCGAGACCTGGGAGGCCAGACCGTAGGCCACAAGGGAATCCTTACCTCCGGAGAATGAGACCGTTATCGGAAGGCCCTTCTGATTCTTCTCATCCAGGAACCTCTTGATCTCCCTGACCGCATGCCTGCTGATCCTCTTTATGTAATCCTTGTTTGCCTCGACGAATGTCTTCAGATCCGCCTTCGGGGAAACGGGTGTATCGGATGGCGCGTTGAGATCGCGTATCTTCACGGCCTTCTCAGCACCCTTCAGGGAACCGCTGTCTGCCAGAGCGATGCCCGGTCCGATCTTCTGGCCTTTTCTGAGGATGACCGTGTCTCCAGCCTTGAATTCACCGATAACTTCGATTATGTTCTCACCAGGAACGCTTTTACCTTTGAGATGGCCATACATACCACCGAACGTCACCACGTTCTTCTTCGCCACGGAAGCAAACATATCCGCTCCAGGCTGCCTTATCTCCAGAACTATACGGTCTGACCTCATGTCAAACCTGAGTATGCCCAGTACCGATCCCTGAGCGATTATCTCATCGGTGCGGTCCTCTCCTGGGACCTTGTTGAAGAACAGAGCCTTGCCTTCAAGTGGCTCCGCCGTTCCGAATGCGTCCCTGAAAAGCGAAAGGACCAGCGATATACTGTCACCCATGCACGGCCTGATGTCCCCGGGGCTGTTGATCTCGAACTCCCTGCCCTCAGAACCGCATTTGGAACAAGACTCCCCCAGCAAGAGCGTGCCGCAGCTGTCGCACCATCTGCGGATCTCCTTTCCGTGGGCAATGTTCTTCTGGGCCATAGGGTCAGTTCGCTCCGATTCCCGAAAGGCCGTGGATGTGTTTATAATTCCCCTTCAGGTCAATCGCGGAAGAACGAAGGGATCTCCGATATGGACGACACTATACCGCATTCCCTGGAAGGCCTGCTCGGATCTATCAGGAACGAACCCCCCATACCGAACCTTCTGGGCCCGAGGAAATCCTTGTCCTCGCTGTCCCCGGCGAAGAAACAATCCTGCGGACGGGCGCCTAGTGCCTCAACTACGGCGTTGTATGCGTAGTCGTGGGGTTTCTTGTAGCCCACATCAGCACTGCTGACCACCACATCGATGAGATGGTCGAACCCAACATCCTCCAGAAGACCTTTGACGACCGAACCGCGATAGGAGGTGTTGCTCAGGACACCTATCTTGTATCCGTGATCCTTAAAGTAGGACAGCGTCTCCTCCGCCCCCTCTACGGGGATGAACGTATGCGTGGCACGCATCATTACATTCTCGGCCTCAAGACTGTCGTTATCGGTATGGAACACCGAATCCATGTGCTCAAGGAGCATGGATATGGTCATCTCCCTATGGATCCCCATCGTCCTCTCATGATGGCTGACGTACCTCTCATATTCCCTTTGGACATCAGCCTTATCGACATTTGGGAACAATCTATAGAACGCTTCGTAAATGTCATCATGATTGCCGAATCTGGCCCTGACCAGCGTTCCATACATGTCGAAGGCGAATGCCCTCTTCGAAACGTCTGGATCGTGCATGAAACAGAGTCCGCTGCTGATATCCATGTTGTGTACTGATGCATCCTGACGATATAACGGATGCCACGGAAGCTGTGATGATACCATTATCTATGCGAAGGATATCGAAGTAGCATGGATGACAGCTATTACGACAATCTCCAACGCGTCAATCCTGGCTTCGGGAAACCGAGGTTCAGCAAGACGGAAATCAGGGACATTCTCATCGCCATCCTGGTGCTGAGCGTGGCATTCACCATGCTCTTCCGCAACGGGTCCATCCATGATTTCTTCGAGCTCAGGCTGGGCGAGGGAATGGGGTATGTCGGACTGTTCGGTATGTGCCTGCTCCTTGTGATAATGAGCTTCCTGTTCCACGAGTTCGGTCACAAGTTCATGGCCCAGAAATACGGCCTCTGGTCTGAATTCCGTATGTGGCCAGTGGGATTGGTTCTCACTCTGGTAACGTCACTGATCGGATTCCTGTTCGCATCCCCGGGTGCAGTCATGATCGCAGGCAACATGGACAAGAAGATGAACGGTATGGTCAGCATTGCCGGACCTGCCGTGAACATGGTGCTCTGCGCCATAGGTATAATCGGATGGCTTGCCACCAACGGTACGGACCTCGTCATATTCTTCTACATGCTGACGAGCCTTAACGCATGGCTGGCCATATTCAACCTGATCCCAGTGCCGCCTCTGGACGGTTCCAAGATCATCTCATGGAATCTCGTCATATGGGGTATGGCGATAGGTATCGCGGTCGCGATGTTCATTCTGATGAGATTCGTACTGCCTTCGCCTTACTACTACATCTGAAGAAGGTGTGAATAAAACTAAAATGCCGGCCGGGGAGACCCGGTCGGCTTTATTGACTGTTTTTCAATCCAGCTTGCAGGGATATCTGAGGTTCCTGAGGATCGTACCGGTCCATTGCTCGGACTTTCCGGGATTCAGGATGTTGTCGGGATCGAAAGCGGCCTTGACCGCCTTGATGGTGTTGAGCTCCGATGCCCTCTCCTTCTGGTAGTTGGGTGCTTTGGAGATTCCTACCCCGTGCTCACCGGTGACGGTCCCACCGAGATCGATACAGATATCGAAGATCTCGTTGACTGCCTTGATCCCTCTCTCCCACTCGTCCTTGTCGGTGGGATCTATGACCATCTTGGTGTGGAGGTTACCGTCGGAAGCATGACCGTAGGTCGCGATGGTGACCCTGTACTTATCGGCAATCTCCTGGAATGCCTGGACCGCATCAGGGACCTTGGAGATCGGGACACCCATGTCATCGGCGAGCGATACGGACGAGCATCCGGGCTTCAGTGCGGCAAGGGACACCATGACTGACTTCCTTGCATCGGTCCACTTGTTGATCAGTGCCTTGTCCTTGGTTGGGGTCACGGAAATCGCGCCCAGACTGTTGGCGATATCCGCTACGATAGCAATGTCCCTGTCGACGATCTCGTCGCTCTCACCGTCGGCCTCGACGATTATGAGCGCTCCGCAATCGGGCATGGGGTTGCCGCGGGCCTTGTTGACCGCGTTGATGCTGGTGCTGTCCATGAGCTCGCAGGATGCCGGGATCAGGGGTTTGGCGATGATCGCCGAGATGCACTTCCCTGCGGCGACGACGTCGTTGAAACAGCACAGACAGTATGCCGACTTCTTCGGCTTGGTCGTGATCTTGAATGTGATCTCAGTGATGACTCCGAGTGTTCCTTCGGATCCGCACATGAAACGAGCGAGCTGGTACCCAGAAGCATCCTTGATGGTCCTGGTACCGCAACGGACGATCTCACCGTCGGCCTTGACGAAGGTGAGTCCCATGACGAAGTCCCTGGTGGCTCCGTATTTCACAGCACGCATACCTGATGCGTTGGTGGCGACCATCCCTCCGACCTGACATGCCTCAGCGGATCCGGGGGACGGAGGGAAGAAGAACCCGTACTTCTCGAGCTCCTCGTTGAGATTGTTGTAAACGCATCCTGCCTGGACATCCACCCAGAGATCCTCTACACTTACCTTGAGGACCTTGTTCATCCTCTGCATGGCGAGGACTATTCCTCCCTTGATGGGCACTGCAGCACCGCACAGTCCGGTTCCTGCTCCTCTCGGAGTCACCGGGATCTTGTACTTGCTGGCGATCTTCATTATCTCCGAGACCTGCTCGGTAGAAGTGGGCTGGACGACCATGTCCGGATTGTTATGGAATATCGATGCATCGAAACCGTATGTGTACAGGACAGCGGGCTCCACGGAGTACCCGTCCTTTCCGACCACTTTCTCTATCTCATCGATTATCTTCTGTTCCATGCGTTCACCTGCCATCTCCCATTATTTTATTAGGGATTTAAAGGTGCTGACAGATCCAACATCGTTTCAGAGGACTCAGGGGTCGACGAAATACATGGCCACATTCTTTGCGATCGTCTCAATGATACCGTCGCATCTGACGGGTTCTCTTAGCCCTATCCTCAGCAGACCAATCACCGCTTCGGTGGCGGTGCCGTTATCGACCAGTCCCCACCTCGACTCGTTGTAGATGTGGAGTGCGGCGGACACTGTGGTGACAGCTCTGGGATCGGAATCCTTATCAAGCACCTTGACCAGGAATAACGAATAATCCTCGGAGCCGGACAGGGTGTGCAACCTGTCCTGATCGTATCCGTAGCCGTTCATCATCTCCATCAGGCTCGCCCTGTTAGCGATGGTCAATCCGTTCTCCGAAGAGGATGCCTTCACAGCCTCGATTGTGGACCTTCCGATCAGCTCTCCCAGCTTGGTATGCTTCCCTGCACCCCGGAGGAACATGCCTGATTCCTTGGAACAGACCGTGACGATGGTCTGTCTGACCGATCCTGATGCAGGGTTACCATCGTACGCCAGACCGAGATCCTGTATGGCAGCTGTTATGGCCTCCGTGGCGGTGATCCCTGCCCTGGCAAGCGTCGAATCGGGCATATCCGAGTCCATCAGGACTATCAGGACTATCTCTCCCTTACCGGTCTGCGCATCGCATCCGGAACGGATTAGCCCGGCGGACAGATCCGCGAATGCATATGCCGTGACGAATGTCGAATTGAAGGACAGTTCAGACACGCCGACCTTAGTCGCATCGCCGTCGATATGGATGTAAAGCGTTCCGTCTGAGAAGGATGTCTCCCCGTGCCCCAGAGTTATCTTTCTGATGCCACGGACCATTCCGAAATCCGTTGAGATACCGTCGCGTACAGAATCCATGAACAGGACGGAGAATTCGTCCGCATCCCTGTTTACTACCTCAGTTCCCATTCGGACCCCTCCTTTCGCGGACGACATCCATAAGTTTCAGTGCCGAGACATAGGATAACAGTTCGTTCATATTGCCGCAATCGTCCAGCCTCAGCCGGACCACAGGATCGTCGAAGTCATCCAAGATGAGCTTCTCGCAGAACTCCCTGGCCAGGTCCACGCCGTCCTTCTCCTCTATCAGACCTGCATCTATGTCGTCCGCGATGTTCAAAAGCGCCGTCAGCAGCGCAGTGTTGAAGTTGTCTGCCACCAAGTGGTTCAGCGCACCCATCAGTTCACTGTAGGATGCTGGGAAACGGATCTCCTCCCTGATCATCATGGGATCGACCTTCCGTCTGCTCATGAGAAGCATGGGGTCCCACTGGGATTCCGGATTCATTCCCGTCTGTTTATCGAATGCCTTCCGCAGAGTGTCGGCCATGCATTGTGAGATGGCCTTGGCCAGTTCCGAATCCCTCTTCATACCTGATATCTTGTTCGGAGAATCCTTATTGGATATCACGGCGACCTGGTCAGTACCCGATCCTGTCGCTATCTTGGTGCTGTACAGACTCTTCGCCTGAAGCTCCTGGATCACGCAACTCTTGGCCTCCGTCGCGATCAACATCGCTTTGAACATATCTCCGTCGGAGAGATCGGCATCTATCGCCATGAATGTGATTATCGTCCCGGGCTTCTCCTCATAACTGGAAGCGGATTCGTCATAGGCCGCAGGATCCCCAGCACGCCCTCCGTTGTGCCTTATCCCCGCCGTGACCATGAAAGAGACTTTGATCCCGTCTGCAGAAACTGCTTCGGATACCGCAGCGTTGTCCATATGTGCCGCGGTCCCGTGGAAGACGGTCCTCTTCGGATCGAGACCTAGCTTCTCTGCGTATCTGTAGTTGACCCTGTCATAGGTGTCCAAGCCACCTTCCATGCATGACCATTCAACCTTTCCGCCCATGCTCGTGACGTTCACCACGGCCAAGGGGGAATCCACATATCCTCCGTTGGTGAAACCTGACGATAGCACCCTGAAACCATCGTGCGGCAGCAAGGCTATCATCGCCCTTCCCTGCCTCAGCAGGGTTATCCCTGAACAGAGTCTGCCGTACTCGTGGCGCCCGGTCAGCACTTCGGATTCTATGATGTCTTCCCAAGTCAACATATTGAACGAGTGAGAATCCGCGGGTATGTATTTAGATAAATGGCCTGGCTGTTCACCTTTTGTGTGCCTCTTGATACGCTCAGGCGTCGCACGTCCACCTCATTTACTTATAGGGTGACGTACTCTCAAATCCCATGAAGAAGACAATCGTTCTGCTCGGTCCTCCTGGAGCCGGAAAAGGTACCCAGGGAGAGAAACTCACAGATGAATTCGGATACACAAGGCTCTCGACCGGAGACATGCTCCGTGAGGCAGTCAGGAACAAGACTGAACTCGGAATGAAGGCCAAGGAGTACATGGACGCTGGAGCCCTCGTCCCCAACGACCTGATCATCGGACTCATGAACGAGAAGATCAAAGAGGTCAGCGGAGGAGTCCTCCTCGACGGATTCCCCAGGACCGTTGAGCAGGCGGATGCACTCGGAAAGGTCATGGATGTCGACCTCGCTCTCGACTTCGACGTTCCCGACGAGGTCCTGATCTCCAGGCTCACCCAGAGGCGCTCGTGCCCAGACTGTAACGCAGTCTACCACCTCGTCACTAAGAAGCCCGCCAAAGAGGGCATCTGCGACAAATGCGGTGCAAAGCTCTACCAGAGGGACGACGACAAGGAAGAGACCGTCAAGAACAGGCTCGAGGTCTACCACAAGAACACTCAGCCCCTCATCGACTACTATCAGAAGAAGGGCGTTCTCACCGTCATCCCCTCCGACGGGGACATCAACGCCATCTTCGAGACAGTCAAGAAAGCAATTCAGTGAAACCGTTTGGGGGCACGGCCCCCTTTTACATCCAATAATGACCCTTTTCATGCACCCATTATCTGGTGCCTTACGATACGTTAAATACACCATTGATTACAACGGAGTAATGGTTTTACATTACGTATTATCGGACAAGAACGTCGTAGGCTTGCTACTCCTGCTCCGCTCTAAGAAAGAGATAGCAACCGCAAACATGTCTGAGATCAATCAGTATAGTTCCGTCAAGACTGCAGCATTAAGGCTCAAGTCTGTCGGACTTGTTACTTCTGAATCCTCAGGTAGAAAAAACAAGCTAATTTGGAAGCTTACTCCAGAAGGACTCAGGATCGCTGACAGCCTATTCATAGCTGAGACAGGCTTAACCCTGGCATTCCGCTGAAAAGTATTATAAACAGTAAGGGAATCGGGGAAATCGATAGCCTCGTAGTGTAGTGGTCAATCATTGGAGACTCTGGATCTCCGGACCCAAGTTCGAATCTTGGCGAGGCTACTCATTTCCTTTTCCCACATCATTCAAGTGCAGTGCCTTCGACGATACTGCGAATCTTATCCTCCGCCCGACCGCTGGTTATAATACTTCACGCGCGTTACGTTTGATTATGATCAGCAGAGACGAGGTTCTTGGCAATCTCGAGAAGATCAATCTCAAAGAGGCCAAGATCGGAGTTGTGGGCTCCCATTCGGGACTTGACACATGCGACGGAGCGAAATCCGAGGGATTCAAGACCGTCGCCATCTGTCAGGAAGGAAGGGACTCGCCTTTCACCAGATATTACAAGACGATCTACGACGACAAGGGCAACCTCAGAAGGGGAACCGTCGACGAGTCCGTCGTTCTGGACAAGTACAGCAGCATCCTGAAACCCGAGGTTCAGGACAGCCTTTTGAAGAACAATGTCCTTTTCGTTCCCAACAGGTCCTTCGTTTCCTACTGCGGAATCGATGCAGTTGAGAACGATTTCAAGCTCCCCATGGTCGGAAGCAGGAACCTCCTCAGATCCGAGGAGAGGGGAGACCCCAAAGATTACTACTGGATCCTCAACGAGGCGGGACTCCCATTCCCCAAGAAGGTCGAAAAGCCCGAGGACATCGACGGACTCACCATCATCAAGGTCCACCACAAGGTCAAGAAGCTGGAGAGGGGATTCTTCACAGCCAAGGACTACGACCAGTTCGTCGAGAAATCCACAGAGCTCATCAAGCAGGGCGTCATCGAACCCGACTTCCTCAAGGATGCAAGGATGGAGCAGTACATCATCGGTCCCGTCTTCAACCTCGACTTCTTCTACTCCCCGCTGGAGGAGAAGGGCGAGAAACTGGAGCTCCTGGGAATCGACTGGAGATTCGAGTCCTCCCTGGACGGATACTGCAGGCTTCCCGGAAAGCAGCAGGTGGAGCTCGAAGAGGACGGAATCATTCCCGAGTACACCGTCTGCGGTCACAACTCCGCCACACTGAGGGAGTCGCTCCTGCCCAAGGCATACGAGCTCGCAGAGAAGTATGTCGAGGCCACCAAGAAGTTCTACGATCCCGGAATCATCGGACCGTTCTGTCTGCAGACCTGTGTCGATAAGGACCTCCACTTCCACATCTATGATGTCGCACCGCGTATCGGAGGCGGAACCAACGTCCACATGTCCGTCGGTCACCCCTACGGAAACTCCCTCTGGAGACAGGAGATGTCCTCCGGAAAGAGACTCGCGATGGAGATCAGAAGGGCAATCGATGAAGAGCGTGTCGAGGAGATCGTCACATGAAGGCAAAGGCATTGCTCACGGCCGCAGTGGTGTTCGCATTCGCCTTCGCCATGTTCGTACCCGCAGACGTTGACGGTGCAGACATCAACTACATAACATTGGAAAACGGGAACTCGATTTCCATGGAGAGGGGCAGCACCATAACGCTTGTCCTTGACTACAATGTCGAGAAGAACTACACATGTACGATATCCATCTACGACAGTGGAAACGGCAAGCTGGTGTCCGAGGGACGCTATTCATTCAGCGTTGGAACGCACAGTTTGGAGATTCCTTTCTCCTACGACAAGGATTCATCCCAGGCTCACATGAAGATAACATTCTCAAACGGAATGAGCTACAACGACATCTTCTTCGACGTTTCCTACACGAGCTCCATCTGGAGTAACCCCGCCCTCTACGGAGCGATCATCGTAGTCGTGATCCTCATAATCGCGTTCGTCGTGTACAAATCCCGTATGGCGCCCAAGAAGGAGAAAAACACCCTCACCTTCGAGCAGATCGAGGCCGAGAAACAGGCAAAGAAAACCGCTCCTGCTAAGGAGAGCGCACCTTCAGCGGCAAAGACCGAGAGGCAGAGATATCTGGCCTCTAAGAAGAAGAAATGATTTTAAGGCGGGGAAACCCGCCTATTTTTTCACAATTTCAATTTGGGATCCCTGAGATCCATGAGAGCGACTTCACGCCTGTCCATGAAGAAACCGACCTTCTTGTGAAGAAGGATCGAAGGAGCGTTGTCCTCCTGAATCATGGCGTGGGCGACAGTGCATCCCATCTCGCGTCCTTTCTTGACGCATTCCCTCAGAAGCTGATATCCGATCATGTTGCGCCTGAAGTAAGGATGGACACCCATGTTCTCTATCCAGAGGAGGTTATCCTCATCGCAGATGTGGTGAAGGATCTGGGCGAAGATGAATCCTATGACCTCATCATCCTCTACGGCAACGAAGCTCACTCCGCTGTCCAGATAGGCCTTGAAATGGTTCTTGCTGCTCGCCCCGAGGTTATCCTTCCATTCCTGCGGCAGCTCCTCCCATTTATTCTCGATAGTGGCTGCGAAATACTCCTTGATGCAGGAGATCTCCAGATCGCGGACGCTCTGGATGTCCTTGACCTTCAGCGGACGGATCTCCATCCTCACATCTCCTCGGGAGCACCCATTCCCAGACAATCCAGGACATCGGCCAGGACGGTCTTGGCGCATTCTACGAGGGTTAGCCTAGCATTCCTCTTGTCGTTGGAGTTGAGGATAGATACGGCGGCATAATACTGGTTGAATGCACTGGCAAGCTCGTGTCCGTATGCGGGGAGCATGTGGACGCGCTTCTCGTTTCCTGCTGCCCTGAGGACCTCCTCGTACTTCGAGAGGATCTTGATCAGATTGATCTCCGAAGGCTCGACGAACTTGGATGCATCGGTATCGTGCTCGAATGAACCTGCCTTCTTCAGCATTGTGCAGGCCCTGGCATGCACGTACTGCAGATAAGGTCCGGAGTTACCATCGAAATTGAGGGCATCCTCCCATTTGAACACGAACTGCTTCTCCGGCTGGACGCGAATTATGTTGAATCTGACGGCTGCGACTCCGACGACCTTTGCGATCTCCCTCATCTTGTCCTCGGGCATCTCCGCACGCCTCGACTTAATCTCCTCGTAAGCACGGGCGACTGCCTCGTCGATGAGATCGTCCAGATAGACGACGACTCCCTTCCTGGTGGACATCTTTCCTTCCGGCAGTGATACGAATGCGTAGAAGAGCGGTTCTGGAAGCCTGTCGTATCCCATTATCTCCAACGCGGAGCACAGCTGTTTGGAACCAAGCTTCTGGTCCTCTCCGAGGACGTCGATGAGACGATCCGCTCTAGTGAACTTGTCCTGATGGTATGCGAGATCACGGGTGGTGTACAGCGTGGTACCGTCGGATCTGGTGAATGTGAATTTGGTATTCTTTCCCTGGACACCGAAATCCTTCAGATCTACGAACCATGCACCGTCGTCCGTCTGACCCGCGTATTTGGAGGATTTGAGCTTCTCGACGATGGCCTTTGCCGAACCGTCTGCGATGTACTGCGATTCCCATGTGTACCTGTCCAGGACGACATTGATCTGACCTAGTGTCTCCCTGAGTCCATCCAGCATGATCTCGGCAGTGTGTCTGACGGTATCGATGACCTCCTTGTCGCCCTGCTCGAATCTCCTCATCATGTCGGAGATCTCTTCCTGCACAGCGGGATCGGACTCCATCCTCTTGTTGGCCACACGGTATTTCGCAACCAGCTTATGGTCGGTCTTGTCCCTCTCCTTCTCATTCTGGCCGATCTCCTTCATGTGCTCTTCGGAATTCTTTGCCGCATCCTCGTCGGATACGTTGTTGACTCCCCATGTCAGAACGACGACCTGCTTTCCTACATCGTTGACGTAGTATTCAGTCTCGACCTGGTGACCGCACCTCTTGAGACATCTGGCCAGAGTATCTCCGATGATCGGGTTGCGGGCCCTTCCGACATGGATGGGTCCGGTAGGGTTCGTGGAGGTGTGCTCCACATTGTACCTGATACCCGATGAGGGCATGGAACCGTAGCAAGGACCGCACCTGATGATCTCGTCCAAGGTGGACTTGATCAGGGATGCCGGGTCGATGTTGAAATTGAGGAATCCGTTGACAGAGGATACCTTGGAAATCAGTCCCGCGGGCTGGATCTTCGTCGCCAGTTCGTCTGCGATGGCCTGAGGGACTTTCCTGAGGGCCTTGGCGAGAGGGAAACAGGGGACGGCCATGTCCACCCCTTCCATGGTGGAGGCCTCCACCACGAAATCGATTCCTTCCGAACCCATATCCTTCAGTGCCGCCGAGACCTTTGTGCGGATCTCGTTCTGGAAATCATCCATGATTGTCATCGTAATCACATCTTGTACCTGAGGAGCGCTGCTACCCCTCCGAATGCTTTCAGGAGCATGTCTCCCTCCTCCGAATCGGGAGAGATCAGCTGGACGCGGGTGCTGAATGCCTCCGCTTTGTTGAATATGTCGTCGATGAAATCCTCATCGTTTATGACCTGGGCATTCGCACCGCACTCCGGACATTGGAACTTGCCCTCTGAATCCTGGACAGTGAGCTCGTGCACATGTCCTGCCTGACATTGAACGGTGATGCGCCTCTTCTTGATGGCCTCGCTCAGAAGTACCATGTCTACCGCTCCTGCTGCGAGGGCGTTGCGGACCTCCTCCTCTCCGTAAGCGGACAGGCCTCCGTCGGCCTTCCTGATCTCCGTAAAGAGCCTCTGCATGAACACCTTCTCTCTGGAAAGCTGCAGACCTGTGAGGATATTCTGAGAGTTCTGGACCAGTTCCCTGAGTCCCGATTCATCCGTATAACCAGTATCTACCAGAGGCGTGACGACCTTCTTCCTGAGCTCGTGGTGCAGGTATTCCTCCTTGACGAAGAACTCCTTGGTGTAGCCGGGTCCCCCGACGAGGATTCCGAGCAGTTCCGGTCTGTTGAGGAAGTATTCGGTACAGTTGTCCGCCACCTTGGTGAAGAACTCATGTGCCGCAATCTCGATCAGCCTCTCGAAACGGACGGATGACTGACCTCCCTGGTGGTGCTTACTGGGAACCAACGAATCGAAGTGCTTGAGCACCTGGATCCTGCTTCCGTTCAGAAGACCTAGGGTCGCTTCTGACCTGTCTATGGTGATGAGTCCGTAACACTTCTTGTCCAGCATCATGGACTCTAGGGGCTCGGTGAAGAAGTCCGAGTCGCATCTGTAAAGGAAAGCGGTGATGGCCTCAGGCGGGTGGATGACGTACTGAACCATCTTGGTCTGGTCCCCTGCGCGCGGGACCTCTCCGCAGAATATGACGATACCGTTCGGCGGTGCCTGTTTGAAAGTCTTGAGTCGAGAGGCGATGGAATCGATTGCGCTGGTGACATTCTTCATCGTAGTCTTGGACTTGATGTTGGATGCCTGCGACTGCTCGTTCCTGAGATATGCCATGACATCGGAGATCGGTTTGTTCTCGGGAACGTAACAGGAAATGAGTTCGGTTCCCCTTCCCCTGTAGTTCATGATCTCCTGCATATCCTTCTTGAAATCGTACTTCGCTCTGTCCTCAGAGTTCTCAGTGTTGATATCTGCCATATAATCCACCTGCGACTTCCATTGATGCCCCTCTTATAAATATTGCGCACGTATGAGCGCGTTTCTCTATAAGGCCACATCCGGTCCGTGCGACACGTTCATATTGGTCCAGTCCATTAGATGGTCGGTAATCACATGGACAAGGTCGTAGTTTCAATCGGAGGTTCCATCCTCGTACCCGGCGAGAACGATGCTGAATTCATCCGCAAACTCGCGGACATGCTCAAGGAGGTGTCCAAAGAGGT
This sequence comes from Thermoplasmata archaeon, assembly GCA_015063285.1. Taxonomy (NCBI): domain Archaea; kingdom Methanobacteriati; phylum Thermoplasmatota; class Thermoplasmata; species Thermoplasmata archaeon. Next base: position 79,719 of record SUST01000005.1, on the reverse strand, counting down.
CCAGGTCGCAGTGGTCTGCGGCGGCGGAAAGACGGCGAGGTATTATGCAGGTATAGCTAAGGACCTCGGAGGAGACACTTACGCACAGGATATCCTGGGGATAGCCGCCACGAGGATGAACGCCCAGCTCCTGAGCCTTGCCCTCGGCGATATGCCCGATACCGTCACAGGCGATGTGGAGGAGACCGCGAGAGCGTCCGCGCCTGGAAAGATCGTTGTTATGGGGGGTACAGTCCCCGGACACACCACCGATGCCGTCTCATCCATGCTGGCAGCTGCGATGAAAGCAGACAGGATAGTCAACGGAACCTCCGTGGACGCGGTCTACACGGACGACCCCCGCAAGAACCCTGATGCAAAGAAGATAACGTCCATGACCATCGATGAGCTCGGAGACATAGTCTACAAGGAGCACGGGGCATCGAAATCCAGCGTCTTTGATCCTCTCGGAGTCAAACTGGCCAAGGAGAACAGGATGGACATCCTCATAATTGACGGGAGGAACCTCGACGAACTGAGGAACGCGATCCTTGGAAAGAAGATCAACGGAACGTTCGTCAATTCTCACTGAACTTCTCCAGATCTGCCGAGGAGATCTGTTCGAAACCGGAGGATTCTATCAAGGCGGACATCCGCCTCTCCTCGGGCTTCTTCATGGACTTCCTGTGAAGATACACGAGTTTTGTATCCGATGCCTCGCAGGCCAACCTGAGCATCCTGACGATATCCTCGTCGTCCCTTCCTTCGATCTGATAGTTGGGTATCATGTGGCCGAAATTGACCTTGTGATTCAGCGCCACCTCGGTGAATCTCGGAGCATAATGCCCTCCGCCCATGCCCACAGCCGTAGGATATTCGGGATGCGGATCCAATCCGTCTATCACATGTGCCAATATATCCGCCGCATGCTTGTTCTCCCACTGTTCCTGAACGCTTCCGACCTCTATGTAGAAAGTAGGTTTATCCAGCCACGGACCGTGATGGGTGACCTCGAAGCACAGTTGGTTCTCAGGCATATCGTTCATCTTCACTATGCCACGAAGCGCATCGGTCATAAGAGGAGGATTGGCCTTCACAAGGGCTCCTTCCTTCCCCCCGTATTGGTTCTCATGATAGTTTCCGATGGGATGCGCAGTCAACGCCGGCCTTCCGCTCTTCGCTGAATGCTTGGACATGACGATCACCTCGTCCACCTTTACACCGAATTCCTCCACTTCCCTGTCAAGACCCTCATGGTAGATGTGCATGTCCGGGATGGTCACCATGACCGTTTCTCCGAACGACAAGAAAGATAGTTCGCCTTTGGATCCCAGATCCTCCCACTCATGCATCTTCAGGAGGGATTCCTTCATTTTCACCGACGGAATATCGGGCAGACTGCATACCAAGAGCCTAGACATCATCCTGCCGATATAGTACATGGACAAAAATCATTCGCTTTCCGTTAGAATATGAAACATCTAAAAACCTTAGAATGTCGAGGACACCTTATTTACACGCTCAGATAGTATGGTTCTGGACGCAGAAGGAAATCCGTCACATGACAGATTTCCTGGAAGTGATGGGTTTCCGTCTCTCTGTCCTATAGCTACAGGAGGTGTTAATAAATGCCTGATGTAGGCAAGGACCAGAAGCCGCGTATTCCCAAAGCACTTCTGGTCCTCTCAGTAATTCGGACGCTGTCTGAGTTTCTGAGATGATTCATTCCATAATAAACCAAGACCCCTTCGGGGGTCTACTCTGCGTCCTTAATTATAAATTGAGTGCCCGGTTTATAAAACATCGGACGATTCGTTAATCATTACCACTACATCTAAAAACCTTAGAATGTCGAGGACAGATTATAACCTACGATAATGCATTCGGGTCAATGAAGGAAATAACCAACCACGACAGGATATCTGCACACCTTTTCAGATACAATTACATCAGATCCGATATCGAATTCGATGCACCTTTCGAGATAACCCAAGATGGGATAGCCATGGGCATAGGGGTATCCCGCGGCCATTCCAACATCATCCTGAGAAGGATGGAAGAGAACAACGAGATCATCGTTGGCCTCTCCTCGATCAAGGATTCAAACAGATCCGCTAAGAGGAAGATATATCTTCTCAGCGAATGCGGGAAGAACCTGTTCAAGGCCAGAGTGAAAGAACTGAAAGAGAGCGGAACGGATGTAGAGGACCTCGTGAAGGGCATAGACAGGTACAGATTGGAGGACATCAGACGAATAACAGGGGACAGGATGGACGACCTCGGGTGCATGGCAGTACTGCGTGTAAAAGTCAGAAAAGAAGATGTGCCTTTGGAATCTCCGCTTGTTCCGATCATCAGGCAAAGCTATGCGGTAATGAAGGACAGCATCAGGAAGATCATCATCACCGAGGCCTCCCCTATAGAGATCAGAAGATGGCATAGCAAAGCGGCCGATTGGTGCATGGACCACGATGCTGACATCAAGGAAAGGCTCCATCATCTGGTGAGTTCGTTCAGGGACAGAGAGGCAATGAGAATCGCCAGGAACCAAAAGTATATGCTCATGGACAACCCCGATCAAGATCTGTCTAATTCGCTAGGAGCTCTGGCCTTGAGATCCGAACGTTCGGACATCATCGAGACTGCGACCAGGATCGCCTTGGAGGTTGACGACTTGCAGATGGCAGACAACCTTTCTGCAAAGCTTCTGCATATAGATCCTCCGAAAGGAAGAGGTCTGAGATGCGAACTGCTTCTCAAGAGAAGCCAATCCGAAGAGGCACTGACGTTGGCCAGATACCATTACAACGGAGATGTTGACACCGGACTCGTGCTTGGGATGTGCCTTTTGGAGACGAGTCATTTCGAAGATACGATAGAATGTCTGGAAAGGACCAAGGAGCGCATGATATCGGAAGGCTGCGTCTTCCGTCTCGATGAGCTGCTGATGTATGAAGCGACTGCTCAGATATGTATGAGGGAATACTGTGCCGCCAGCATCCTGATCGATGCGGCGGTTTCATTCACAAGGAATATGAAGAGGAGGGCTTCCCTCCTCGCCCTGAAAGAAAGGGCCGAATCAGAAAACAGTGTTCTTCTTCAAGGAATCCAGGTCTGAGATGTACAGATCCCTGATGTCCCTGATGTCCCATTTGAGCATGGCCAGTCTCTCGAATCCGAATCCCCATGCAAGAACGGGTGTCTTGACTCCGAAAGGCGCCAATACCTCGGGCCTGAACATACCTGCTCCCCCGAGCTCCATCCATTTCCCGTTGAAGAATACCTCTATCTCGAGCGAAGGCTCGGTATAGGGGAAGTAAGCGGGACGGATGCGAACCTGATCGAATCCCATCTTGTCGTAGAACTCCTTGATCAAGGAGATGAGCATGTCGAAATCCGCATTCTCATCGATGACGATACCTTCGATTTGAGTGAATTCAGGAAGGTGTGTCGAATCGATGGATTCGTTCCTGAATATCCTGGAGATGGAGAATGCCTTCTGCGGAGCATCCGGATGAGCTGCGATGTACCTGATGCTCGAGCATGTGCTATGAGTCCTCAGGAGAGCCGATTCAGCCATCTCCCTGGACCATTTTCCTCCCCATCCGGTGGAACCCGTGTCCCCTCCGTTCTCGTGGATGTTCCTGATCTTCTCGACCAGTTCCTCATCATCGATGTGGATGGATTTAGGATTGGAAAGATAGAATGTGTCCTGAAGGTCCCTTGCAGGGTGGTCCTGAGGCGTGAAGAGCACATCCAGATTCCAGAATGAGGGCTGGACGTATTCGGATGACATCTCGGTGAATCCCATGTCGGTGAACATCCTCCTGATCTGCGCTCCGAGTCTGGACAGCGGGTGCTTCTTAGCCGGTACGATCGAGGGTGCGAAGGTCTGGATATCATATTTCCTGAACTCGGCATTCTTCCATTCTCCCGATTGGATGAGACGGTCAGTGATCTCCGTTATCTGAGGTTTGAGCTCGAGGCCTGAACCTGCGTACTCCTTTCCAAGATCCGTAAGGGCAAGTGTCCTGGTGGTGACAACCTTCTCACCGATTATCCCCTTCCTTCCCTTCAGATCCTTGACCGCATTCTTGTCCGCATCCTCCTCGGATACGGGGTTCTGAGAGAGCTTTGCGAGGAGTGCTTCCTCAGGCATCTCGATGCCCAATGCTTCCTTTCCCTTGTCGGTGAGGACGAGATATTTCACATCCCCTTCGGTAACTATGTCGGCTAAGGCCTTCCTCTTCAGCCATCCTACTGCTACCTTATCCATTCCGCCTGTCATCTGGGCGGCCAAGGCATCCATGTCTATCTTCCCGCCGGCCGCATCAATAGCTTTGATAGCGACCCTCTCGGGCAGACCTGACTTGATTATGGATTCGTCAGTGAGTATGATGAACTTCTCAGATTCCTCATTGATCTTCGCCAGCCCCTTGGACTCAAGCCATGAGGCCGCATTCATGATCTCCACTTCCAGAGCGAACTGTCCGCCGGTTATAAGGTCCGCCGGAGAGGCGACACCATTGCATGCATTAAGTGCAAGCAGCAGCTTCTTCTCGTTATAGCTCAATCCTTCCAGAATCTCTGCGTCGACCATGAGATCACCATTCGAAACCATCGTACGCCATATCGGCGATGACATCCTTCGCCTTCTCCCTCTTGTCCTGATGTTCCTCGAGGAAGACGTTGATCTTCTGCGTGAGGCACATCTTGCACTCCCCGCAGAGGATCTCTCCGTTGCGGCACTTGCGAGCGAGCTCGTTGAGCTCCTCGTCGCTGTGCTCGAACATGAAATAATTGTACTTGAAGACAGCGCAGACCTCGGGATTGCCTCCCTTCTCCCTCTGCTCCTCTACGCTGACGCAACCGCCGGTGAACGCCCTTCCGACCTTCTTCTTCACCTGCTTGGGGGTGTCGGTGGTGTAAATGGTGGCGTTCTCGTCGGATGAGGACATCTTGTCCCCTCCGGAAAGGCCCGGCATCATCTTGCAGCATATGAGGGAGGGTTTGGGGAATCCCAATCCCGGAGCTACGTCCCTGCAGACCCTGAAGTGCGGGTCCTGATCGATTCCGCAGGGGATGACCACAGGCACCTGTTTGCCGGCATCCACCGACGGCAGGAATGCGGGTGCAGACTGCATCGCTGTGAAGAATATCGAACCGATATTCGTTGAATTGTCAAAACCGAAGACCGCCTTCGCAGTAGAGAACGTGATTTTCTTTGCCACGCTCAGCGCCACAGGGTACAGCTTGTCTATGTTCTTCGTGTTGACTATGATCTTGGTCTTCTTGGGATCGAATCCCAACGCTATGAAGTCGAGTGCGTTCTGGTAGGCCATAGATGTTGTGTCTTCCAGAGTGAGGTCCTTGAACAGGAACTTCTCATCGTTCGTCATCTGGAAGATCATGTTGACACCGAATGTATCCTGCATCCATTTATTGAACATCCAGGGCATAAGGTGTCCGAGATGGGTGTTCCCGGATGGTCCCCTTCCGGTGTAGATGGTGAACCTGTTCCCCTTGTCGTACTCGTTGAGCAGCCAGAGCATGTCCCTGTGGGTGTAGAAGATGCCGCGTTTGAGCATCGGGTGCAGATCTCCATAACCGGACAGCCTATCCAGGAGAGCGTCGTCTATGGGGCTGGTACCGAACTTCTGCATCAGAAGATCGTAGTCGATCTCGCCCTTGACCTCCCATGGGGTAACGGTGAATTCCTCTGGCATGAATGCGGGTTATCTCGTGATTCTTTATAAAATAACGCGCGTGTTCCTTAGAGGATGCCTAATGCCGAGACCGTCAGGTATTTAGATAATTTTCCTCAGAAACATACCTGCTAGGCGTATGTTGATAGTTATACGAAACGGTAGATTTTCTCAAGAAGATTCAGTTTCCTGGGAGTGATGCTTACATCTATGGAATCCACATTATCCTTTGCCATCATCCATTCCACAACTTCACGCTCATAGGTCCACTGTTTCTTAATGTGATCGTTCATCGTGTGGGCTACCCAGATAATGAAGAATAATCCGTACAAACCGAGGGTGACTGCCATCAGTAATGCATGGGGCCACAGATGCTGCTTCTTCCTCTCGTTCATAGTACCGATAACGGGAACCTCGTTGACCATGGAATCCGAGAAGGACTGAGTGAATCTGCTCTGTATGGAGTCTATCTTTTGTATCCTGTCCAAAACATAAAGGTCTATCAGACTCATTGATAAAGCCACATAAGCAATGGTAAAACTCTCCAGTATGAAAACTAGCTCATCTGACATGAAGAGGTAGAAGATTCCCTGGAGAAGATTGGAAATGACTATTATCACGAACAAAACGAGGGCTATCCAGAAGACTCTAGGATTCACGATCCTGTCCATCTCCTTGGTGAGGGCCTCCATCGCGATGGTGTTCTTACCCTGCCCCTCAGCGTACTCCGTCAAGGATGCTTCCCACTCGACATCTCGTTCATGATGGCGGTGAAGCGCAAACACCAGCCAGAATGAAAAGAAAGCTATCAGGATACTCATGAAAAGGGTGTAGATGTAGAATTCGACAATGCTATGAGGGACAACTTCATATTCCAAATATATCGAAGCTAACTCCCATACGATGAGTCCAGGAACCCCGATAACTGCGATGATCGTAACCACAAAGCTCAAAACCACATCCCTGTCGCTGCGGTGAAGAACACAGTTCAAAAACCTATCCGCGCCAGGAATGCCCATGAGTCGGTTAATTTTTCTATACATAGATATTGATATCGCCAACATGGGTGTGATGAGAAAACTCAGGGAAGCGATCGGCATGCCACCGATCCTGCTCGTCGTGGAGGTGTTCATAGCTTTCGCAATCCTGCGTAATCTCATTGTCTTCTCCATAGCGACATTCATCATTGATCCCTATACAGAATTGGACCTGGCAGAAGAGGTACAAATCCTTACGATGATCGCGATGTCCATAATATCCTCAGTCCTACTGATCAAGACGATGTTCGGATTGCCATCCGCCGACAGGTATGCGTGGAGAGCGTCGATAAGATCCATAGTCTTCATGGTCCTGGCAAACCTCACCTATCAGTACCTTGGGGATGATTTCATAAACCTCCTGTCCTTTGAAGAGATTATCCTCTTCTCTGCGATCTCCATCCTCATACTCATGATCCCTTCCGTCAGGTCGTATTACATACCGCCCATGACGGAACTGCCCCCGATAAAATGGTGGATCAGGCTTTGTTTCCTCAGACCGATCGATAATAGTTATGAATATCACTTCAAGTACCGTGAAAACGATTGAGCCTTATACCTCCTCAATCATCCACCAATCATGTGGAAGATCCTCGGAAAAGAAGCGATTTACATCGATATTCCCGAAACATGGAAGAAAGGAATGCTTGAACTGACCCCTGATGATGAAAAAGGGAAGCTCTTCAAGGAGATCCTTCAGGCCTCCGAGGTCGAATACCTTTTCAACGCACAGACGCTGGAACACACATTCTTCATAAGGCTCAGCGACGACATCACACCGGAGCAGATCCAATCGATGGCCGACACAACGCTGGACATTCTCAAGGCACTTGAGGTTCCCGTGGTCGAGATCGAGAAGGACGTCCAGAGATATCAGGTCATCATCACCAACTACCATGAGCCCGAACTCATAGGTCTCAACAAGACCCCAGGAATGTCATCCGGTCAGGTATTCCTACCAATCATCAACTCTCTGGCTTCACCCGGCCGTCTCAATCAGAAGTTCAACGGACCCGAGATTTGAGATCGACAGCGAAGCACTCCGAGGGACTCCTTCTGGGTGTACCGGGGATATCATCGTTGTAAGATGATTTCCTGCGGACAGAATCGAATCCGGAGTAGATCTCCGTGGGATGGAATTCTCCCCATTTGTCAAGGATGTCATTCACCATGCCCAGCTCATTGCTGGTGAAATACATCGCAGATGTGAAGATGGTCATGACTATGATCATGACCAGGGACATCAGTATATAGAACAGATTCTCCGGCCCTGTATACAATGCAAAGATCAGGAACACGACCGCGGCAAATGCCGGCAGGAACATCCTCTTGAAGGTCTCCATGAAACCGTCGTACAGCTTGAACGAACGATAGTCGCTCTCGATCCTGGCGTTCACGGTGCTGAATACCGTCCAAGGCATGACTGCAGCAGAGATGTACAGGATGATGGTGAAGGTGTAGATCGGAACGCCCTTGGTATCCCAGGTGACCAGAGGATTGAGGACCACATAGATCCACAGGAACATGCAGAAGAGCACGGAGATGATCATGCAGGAGATCATGTCATTCACCGGCAGCTTGTTCCTGGAAAGATCGGCCTCTATCTTCAGATTACGGGTGTCCAGATCGACAGGGATGTTGAAGAAGAATACGATTATCTTGTCGATGATGTCCATCTTCTCCTTCACATTGACCTGTTCTATCCTTGATAGGATCTCATAGAAGATCAGCCTCTGGAAGATCTCGACTACCATCGCCACACCCTCTGCACATACCAACAGGTACAGTATGAACAGGACGCTGTCAGGCATTATGAGGTACGCGATGAGGGACAATACCAGGATCACTCCAGCGGCTATGAACCTGCGGTTCACGACATAGAATATCACTCCGATGACGAAGAACGGCAGGGCCATGACCGGCAATGCGGTATAAACTGTGAATTCCTCTGTCCCGGCCAGCACCAGGAAGGCAATGAATGATACTGCTAGCAATCCCAGGAACAGAAGCCCTACTATCGTGTCGTTCTTACGGAGGAGGTTTATCCTCTTGACATCTCCGTCGAAGGTGACCTTCTTCTCCTCTGTCTTCGTGATCTTCATTTCCTCTCCATCCACGCTTCGAGTGTCACTGTGGACTTATCGCCGCGGAACACACCGAGGATCACACCCATGCTCCTGTGCTTCTCCGTGGGGAACGGCCCCATCACGATTTCCTTCTGCTTATCCTTGTGCTGGACCGCTGACCCATCCTCTTTCGCTATGACGATATCAACGGGGTTGTCAGCCTTGACGCTGACATACAGCACATGGTTTGGTTTGACCGTCAGCTCGACAGGGTACACGTTACGGTACAAGCCGTCCGCGGTGGGATCGAACTCCCCGACGACGAATGTCTCCGGGCCGTAGACCTGTGTCCTCTTATCGAAAAACGACATGACGATCGACCTCTGAATCGCATCCGTCAGATATAGTAATTATTGGGGCGTGGCCCTGATTCGGAAGAAAAGATCTCAGTAAAGGAACTCGGGTTCGGTCTTCAGTTCCTCAAGGTCCGTGGAGTACTTCCACATCTTGGGATAATGTCCCTCGTCCATGAACACCCTCTCGGTGTCCACGGCTTTTCCCTGCGAGGTCGCCATGATCTTGGAGGTCGACATCGCCATCTTACCGATAGCTATGAGCTCCCCTCTTGCTGTCATCATAGCGACGAGGGCATTCTTGCGAATGTCCTCATCGAGCATATGGATACCCTGGATGTTCAGATCGGCGCCGTGGCATACGGCATCCACTGCCGTGGCCTTGACGACGACTTTGGGCAGTGGTTCGACTAATACCTCCATGGGCATTATCATGCTCCTCAGCCAATCCTCACGGCCGTTCTGCTGCCAGAATACATATGCATCTTTGATGTCGTGAAGCGTGTGGGCGCGGGCCTCCGTCATCTTGCCTGAACGGGTACGTCTGAGCTCGACCATGTTCGCTCCGCATCCTAGTACGTCTCCGATATCCACACAGAGAGTCCTGGCGTAGGTGCCTGCATCGCATTCCATCCTGAACAGGACATCCCTTCCTTTGATGTCCAGGATCTCCAGCTCCTTGATGGTGCGTATCCTCAGCTGGCGTTTGATGGATGACCTTACAGGCGGCAGCTGATAGATCTTCCCCACGAATTCGGAGAAGACCTTCCTTATCCTGTCCTCCGGACGGTCGCCGTGAAGTCTCATCAGACAGATGTATTCCTTGTCGGAGGAAAGGACGATGTCCGTAAGACGAGTGGCCTTTCCCAACGTAACCGGCAGCACCCCGCTGACGTATGGGTCGAGCGTACCTCCGTGTCCCACCTTATCCGCTTTGAGCGCATCCCTGACCCAGGCTGTGGCCTGATGGGAGGTGGGTCCTGAAGGCTTATCAAGGATTATCACGCCGCCTTTCAGCAACTCCCCTACAGAACGATCTGAGGGTTTCTTCCCCCACTTATCGGGTATCGCATTCGGATCCTTGACGATCAATTCAATCCCTTCACGCCTTCGATGATCATTTCCACAACCTGGTCCGGATCCAAGTCGTCCGTGTTGATGATCAGGTCGTAGACGCTCCTGTCCTCGATATCGATGTCATAGTACATCTTATAGCGCTTCGCCTCGGACCTCTGCCTGTCCAATGTCTTGGCGCAGGCCTCTTCGACCGTTTCGCCCTCGCGCACCCCGATCCGGCTCATACGGACCTCGGGGCTGGCATCGATGTACACTTTGAAAGCGGGAATCCCGTTGCGCACACACATGTATGCGGATAATCTTGATTCTAGTATGATGTCCGGGTTGTTCCTGGCAATCTCCAGAATCCTTCCGTCTATCATACTGTCAATAGAAGGGTCCTTCTCGGCCAAATCGCCGAGCTCACCCAAAGAAAGGTTTTTTTCTGCAGCAAGCTGGCGGAAGATCTTTCCGAAGACAACTGCTTCGAGTCCGAGTCTTTCCGACAGTTTGCTGCAGGCGGTCGTCTTCCCGGATCCGGGAGGACCGCTTATGGTTATTATCATTCGATCTCAGCTCTGTGAACTTCTGCATCCATCCTCTTAAGCTCCTTCTTGAGGAGATAGAGTCTGATCAGTCTGTTCTCGACCTGTCCGATAGGCAATGTTACCATCATGTAGAGGATCAGCCAAAGAGGCATACCGAGGAACACTGAACCCGTGAGGTCAACGTTCCCGCACCAAGGGAGCTCAATGATCGGCCTGTTCGTGGGACTGAAGTACGCACCGGGGTCGTCGACCGTTCCGGTGTTGACGAAGTACCATGCCCAAGCGATAATCGGGATGAAGATCACCATGGTGACAGGGAGCACCTTCATCATGTCGGTGCTCTGCTTCATCGATGCTTCCATCATCTGAGGCTGCATCTCTTCGAGCTTCTTCATCTTGAAGAGATTGTTCTCTATCCTGGCCTGACGGAGTTCCCTGTTGAAATCGCTCTGGACCTGCTGGTTCCTAGCCATCTCAAGAGGGTCCTGCATGAGGCTCCTTATGACGGTGGTGATCAGGATGGCGATCGTACAGACAAGCATGATAGAGATCATCGGGTACTGGGGAGTACCCGTGCTGTCTGTGAACGCCAGAATCCTGAACACATAATCCAGTGCGCCCCCGATTTCCATCCTGAACTGCACGGTGATCATGGACACTGCCATGACTACCAGCATTGTGATGAGCATCCTCGACATTGATGAGTTGTTCATCGCAGGTGGCTGTACGTTTCCGGGACTGCCTGGGTTAGCCATTCAATCACTCTCCGCCGAAGAATCCCCTCATCATGGGGTTCATCTCCATCATCTGCTCGCGGCCCATGGCCTCGTAGAAGTGGATGATGATACCGACAGTCAGAAGCACTCCGGTTCCGCTTGCATTTCCTGTAGTTCCGATCATATCGGCGAAGGCTGCAAGGGCCCCGACTATTGCTCCGGACATTATCGTGATGGTCGGGATATACCTCTCGAGCACACGCTTCAGTACACGCGGGTCGCGACGGAATCCGGGCATCTGCATACCGCTCTTCTGGATCTGCTTCGCGACTGCCTCGGGACCGAGGTTTGTCGTCTCCACCCAGAACTTAGCGAACAGGATTGAACCCATGACCATCACGGTGAAGTACACCAGAACGTGGGCTATGTGCTGCAACGGTCCGTGTATACCGTCTCCATAAGTCGAAGGATCAACAATAGGCATCAGCCAACTTGACAGACCTGTCGGTGCTGACAGATACCATGCCAATCCTGCCGCGGCAGTGGTCGAACCATCCTCGAAGTAACCGATCGCTCCGTTGTGTCCTAGGAACGGGATTCCGCTGAGGAAGCTGTTGCTATAGAGCAGCAATGCAACCATGCTCACGATAGCGAGCAATGCCGACATCAGAATGACGGGAATGTTGCTTGCGTAGAGCAGCTTGATCGGATAGCGTCCGCGGGCACCTCTCGCGTTACCGTGCGATAACGGCAACTCGATACGTGTGGACTCGAGATACGCGACCACGAAGAAGATCAGCAATGTTCCTACCAACGCGATGACCGGGTTCGGAGCACCCAAGAAGAGGCTCTCGTAACCCCATGAGGACATCTCGTCCGGGGACAGCGTGAACGCATAATACAACGCTCTGGGGATGGTTCCTGCGGGAACATCCATTGTTCCCATGGAGACAGTCTCCCAGTTGAATGTACCTGTGAACAACTGCTGTGCGACTCCTGCGGCGATGAACAGCGAAATACCGCTTCCGATACCCCACTTGGACACCACCTCATCCATCATGAAGATGATATACGAACCCACGAACAGCTGGAGAATCAGGATGAGCCTTCCTCCGAGTCCTCCAATGGCGGACGTGAGTCCGTCAGAGGGGGAGAGGTATCCCGCGACCTGCGGGATGGCCTCGAAGATGATCATCACGATTACCAGCAGCTTGAGGACAGACTGATAACAAGCCTTGTCATCGCGCTTCGTGAGGTCCAGTTTGATGATTTTTGCACCGACGAACAGCTGCATGATGATCGAAGCTGTGACGATCGGTCCGATACCGAGCTGCAGTAGCGATCCGGAAGCTCCTGCCATGATAGTCCTGTACTGTGCGAACATGTCGAGCATGGACTCGCGGTCCAGCCCGTATAGGTAAACGTTGGTCATTACGAAGTAGATGACCAGTATCACCACTACCCACATCATCTTCGTCCTGAAGTGCACGTGGCCTTCAGGCCTCTTGACGGAGGGCAGCCTGTCCGAAATCGGTTTTATCTTATAGAGCAGACTTTGTGTCTCTTCCATCTCTTTCTACCTTCCCGATATCCTCACTCAGCGATCGATCCGCCTGCTGCCTCGATCTTCTCGCGGGCCTTCTCGGATACGGAATCTACGGTCACATTGACTGCGAAATCGATGTTTCCGTTTCCGAGCAGCTTATCGATGCCGGCTTCCGTGAGGTCGAGCTTGTAGGCGTCTCCCTCCTTGGAAGCGAATCCCATGCTGACGAAGGTCTCGATCTTCTCCGACAGTTCGCCGACGTTGATCGTGCGGTTCGCCTCGACAGTGCACTGAGGTCTCTTGAAACCGTGGCGCCCGAAGTAGTTCCTGTCCTCCTTCAGCATACCGATCTTCCCGGTCTTGCCGTATCCGGCCATACCGTGTCCACCGATGATACCTGCTCCACGTCCGGACTTCTTTCCACGTCCGTGTGTCCTGTATCCCCTGAATTTCTTGGTTCTGCTTGGCATTTCTCACACCTCAGATCATCCTGTTGACGAGCTCGTTGATCTTCTCTCCCCTGTATCCAAGGGCTCCACCGTTCTTGAACGAGCGCTTGTTGCCCTCGTATCCCTTGACGGGAGGGTGGAGACGGAAGATGGGCTTGACGCCCTCAACATCCCTCATCTTGTAGTTGTTCTCAATGATCGCCTTGGCGAACTCGTAGACTGAAGCGAACTCGGAGTGCTCTTTGAGGTACTCGTCGGTGATGGCTTCGTCGCCTACGACCTTTCCGCGTGCACGGATAAGTGCGGCGAGTGTGGACTCGTCGATCTCTCCCCATGTGCAGTAATCCTTGATTACCTGCAGCATTCCCTTTGTGGAGGGGTTCTCGGGGATGACGGCACAGTTGTTGACCTTGTTCAGGCCGAGGAGGCCCATGGTGTACTCGATGTTGTAGTTGACATCGGGCTGACCGCGGACACGGATAACACAGTATGTCATCTTCATTCCTCCTCTGCGTCGATATCGGTCTCGGCGAACTTGATTCCAGTAGGTCCGGAAACGATGTTCAGCGACTTCGCCTGCTCGTCGGTGACCCTCATGCGGGATGTCATCTTGAGAGCCTCAAAGGTCGCCATCGCGTAGTTGACCTTTGTCTTCGTGTTGCCTCTGGCGAATCCCCATGCATCGTGGACACCGGCGAGGGTCAGCAGACTCTTCGCGACGTCTCCTACTGCGAGAGACACTCCGCGGGGTGCGGGCTTCAGGGTCACGGTGACGGATCCGGTGGATCCAGTGACCTCGAAAGGCAGGCTGTGGGGGTTTCCGCAACCGCACTGCCAGGAACCGCAGCCCCTCTTGATCTCGATTATGTTCAGCTTAGCATTGTCGATAGCCTTCTTGATGGAAGGTCCGACCTCTTTTCCCTTGGCCCTTCCGTAGCCGATGAAACCGTCACCGTTACCGACGATACAGGTAACGGCGAACCTGACCCTCCTACCGGAGTCGGTCATCCTCTGAACCATGTTCAGGTCGATGACTTCGTCCTGCAGGTCGGGGAGCAGAATGTCCACGATCTCGGGCTCACGGAGAGGCAGTTTGGTCGCCAGGGCGTCGCTCATTGTGGTGATCTCGCCGTTGAGAACCATCTGTCCGAGTCTTGTTTTAGGAACCCAGTCAGTCATTTTAATCAGCCTCCATCTTCTGTTTGATGCTGTCGATTGCAGCCTCGATTCCGTCATCAATGTGCTTTCCCTTCAGCCTGTCCTCCTCGGGGAGAACGTCGTCGCTGTGGGGTACTTCGAGTCCGGCATCGGTCATTCCGGCAACTGTGGCGAAGAGGACTCCGCCGTGCTGGACGTGCTGCATGCCTATGTCGAGCACTGCGTACTCGATGCCTTCTTTCACCGCTCTCTTACCTGCGAGGTATCCGACGAGGTATGCTGCAGGAATGGATGAACAGGAGTACTCCCATCCCATTGCCTTCAGCTCCTTTGTGGATGCGGAAGCGATGATCTTGTCACCCTCCATCGCGAAATCCGCGAACTGGATGGTGATGTTCTTGTTGGACCTCCTTACGACGGCCCTGGTCTCTCTCGCTGTGAGGAGCTTCTTACGGGTGTAGTAGTCGGTACGGAGTTCCCTTCTTCTGCGGAACGCAACTTTGTATCTAGGTCCTGTTGCCATCAGATCTCCTCCTTGAGGTGTCCAGCAGCAATCATGTGCTGCTTAAGGTGCCTGCGGGACTTGAACATTCCTCCCTTGGCCTTCCTGTAGTAGAGCCTGTACACGGAGGGTGTGATCTTGCCGTCAGCCCTGAGGGTCTTCAGCTCGTCACGGATGGGCCTGATGGTCGCCATCCAGCGCTCCTTGTCGCGGACACGGGCGTTCGCCGTTCCCTTCCTGGATCCGGGTCCCTTCCTCTTTCCGCTGGCCTTCTGTCCCTGCACGTATCTTATCCTTCCCTTGGATGTTCCATTCTTGGGCTTGGCCTTGATCAGACCGGATGCGATAGCTGTGCGGACGTCTGCGCGGGTGATGCAGTCCTCGATCTCCTCGAGTTTGTCCGGGTTCATCCAGACCCTGTTCTCACCGCACTTCAGGATTTCTGCGGCCATTCTTCTCTGGTTCTTCAGATCGGACATGCTCACACCATCCTGTTGAGGATCCTGATTCCGAGCTCGTCGGCCCTGTCCTCGATTGCCATTCTCTTCTTCGTTCCGACGGTTCCGCCGATACGGATCGCCTGCTTCTTGGGATCGATCTTGTCAAGGTTGTCTACGTTGTAGACGAGAACCTCTTCGAATCCAGTCGGGTGAAGTCCCCTGACGGATGCGGGTCCACGGAAACCGATGTCCACGATGGGTCCGCGCCTCTTGAGCCTCCTCTTCATCTTGGAGTGGATTCCCTTGGGCTTCCTCCAGGTCGAGTCCTTGAACTTTGCGTATCTGAACCATTCCTGCCTCTTGAATGCGGGCCTCCTTCCGGAGATCAGTGCCCTCTTTGCGAGTGCATCTGCGGTCTCGTCATCGATCTCGGCCTTCTTCTTGACCACGTACTCGGTCTCGGTTGCCTCGACGACTGCTGTCTCGGGCTCCTCTTCCTTGACGGGTTCCTTCTTGGCGGGTTCCTTCTTGGCGGGCTCTGCCTTTGCGGGAGCCTCTCCATCGAATGCTGCCTTCCAGTTTGCGACGGTCTTGGGTCCGACTCCGGACAGGGTCTTGATGACCTCCTTGACCTTCACATCGTCGTTGACCGCTGCCTTGAGCTCGTCCACGGTGTTGATTCCGATGGTCTTGAGCTCCTCGATGTTGCCGTCCGTCATTCCACGGAGATCCTTGAAATCTTTCACGGTCATTGTCTCACCTTGTGTGATTTGCCGACGATGTAGATACCGTCCTCGAAGACCCTCTTATCGAAGCCTCTCCTCTGTGTTGCCTTCTCCATGTTGGCTGCAGTCTGACCGCAGGCCTCGATGTCGATTCCCTCTACGGTGACATCCTGGCCGGAGATCTTGACGGTGCATCCCTTTACGATGTTTGCGTAACGGGGTGCGTGGCCTCCCATGTAGTTGTTGATCTCAACGCGGTCGCCTTTCACTGCAACTTTCATCGGGAAGTGAGAGAAAACGATCTTGAGGTCATACTTGAATCCCTCTGTGACACCCACAATCATGTTCTTGATGTGAGCGACAAAGGTTCCAACCATGGCCTTGTCCTTGACTCTCGGATACTCGCAGCTGACGCTGACTTCTCCCTCTCCGACGGCAATACTTATGTTAGGGTACGCGAAGTTTCTGCTTAATTCTCCCTTAGGTCCTTTGACCTTCATGGTACCTGCGTCGTATGTGACGGATACCCCACCGGGGATAGCGATGGTGCTTTCGATTTTCCCTGCTATTGTCATCTATATTCCTCAATACACATAGGCTAACAGTTTTCCGCCGATTCCGAGCTCTTTAGCGCGCTCCTGGGTGATCACACCTGCGGTGGTCGTCATGATCAGGAGTCCGAAGTCCTGGGCGGGCAAGAACCTTGCCTCGACCTTCTCGACATCGGTGACCTTGACGGAGTACCTGGGTTTGATTACACCACAGTCATTGATCGCTCCATCGAGCATGACGTGGAATTTGCCTGCCTTTCCATCCTCAACGTATTCGAACTGACTGATGTAACCTGCGTCCTGCATAACCTTCAGCACACGGCCGATGAGCTTGGAGGACGGCTCGATTGTACAGTCAGACTTTCCGTTGACGGATGCGTTCTTTATTACGCACATTGCGTCATTAAGTGGATCGCTCTGCATTTATGACACCTCACGAATACTTCTTGAAACCAAGCTCTGGGGCCATGTCCCTGAAGCACTGGCGGCACAGATGCATTCCGTATCTCCTGATGATTCCTCTGCGGCGTCCGCAGCGGGTGCATCCAATGGATCTTCCGAACTGTTTCTTGGGTTTCTGTGTGTTCTCTTTCACTGGACCACCTCAATCTGGAAGTTGTCTTTCATGTACTGGATCGCCTCATCGCGTCCAACGCGGTGGGACTTGGGGATCCTCCTCTTGAGGAGGGCCCTCTGGGTGATCCTGTTTCCGGGTCTCCTGAGGACGACGCTGATATCCATTCCGAAGATTCCGATCTCGGGGTCGTATTTCATACCCTCGAAGTCAGTGTAATCGGAGATACCGAAGGACATGTTGCCCTCCTTGTCGAAGGAGTACTCGGGTACACGCATCTCTCTGATGGAGAGAGCCTGCTTGACGAAGTCAACGGCTGCGTCGCCCCTGAGGGTGACCTTGCATCCGAGAGGCATTCCCTCACGGATTCCGAGGTCCCTGTTGACGGTCTTGGAGAGTGTCTCGACGGGCTTCTGCTTGGTCACCATCTCGAGGACCTTCTCTGCCTTTGCGAGCCTCTCTCCTGCCTCTCCGACTCCGATGTTCACAACAACTTTCTCCACGTGGAGATCTCTCATTGTGCTCATTCGGATGCCTCCAGTGTGATCGCGGGCTTGTCTGCTCCGATGATGAAGCAGTTGTCCAGGATTGTCTGGGTGTCGTCGGAGAATACAACGACGTTGGGTGCGGATCCGCGGATGATCTGGACCTCTTTGACGGTCTTGATCTTACCGGACTGTGCTCCTTCCTTGATCAGGACGGTGCTTCCAGCTGCGAAGGGGTAGCACTCGAGGACCTTCTGTCCCTCGTACTCCACCTTCAGGGTGTCGTTGCACTTGTAGTCGTTCTTATCCAATACGATGTTCCTTCCACCGCTGAGGTTAAGCTGGAATTTTCCGTCCTTGACGACGGTCTTGTCCTGGATCTTGTAGAGACCCCACGCTGCCTCATCCTTGGAGATGGGGACGAGTGTGAGCTTTCCCTTGTTGGTGATGAACATGCGGTAGTAAAGGTCCATCTTGGGGATGGAAACCGCGTCCATGAATCCGATCGGTGCCTTGGGGTCCTTGACGGCCTTGCCGTTCACGAACAACTCGCGGTTTCCGATGATCCTCTTAGCTTCTCTGGCGGTGTCACATGCTTCGATCATGTCCCTGAGTACGACGACAGCTGCCATGGAGTCCTCGACGGAGTGTGCTCCTGCGTTCTGCTTCGTGATGAAGACGCTTGCCTTCCTCTTCAGGGGCCATGACCTGGGC
This sequence comes from Thermoplasmata archaeon, assembly GCA_015063285.1. Classification (NCBI taxonomy): domain Archaea; kingdom Methanobacteriati; phylum Thermoplasmatota; class Thermoplasmata; species Thermoplasmata archaeon. The sequence goes on along the minus strand of SUST01000005.1, from coordinate 61,115 downwards.
GCTGCCAATCTCTTCATGTGGTCGCTCATTCTTTAGCCTCCTTCTTAGACAGTGAATCCATCCTCCATGCGTCCTCGGTGTTCAGCTTTGTGATCACCAGGTTGGATGCGTGGATGGGGCGCTCGGTCTCGGTTCCGTCTGCCTGCTTGATCGTGACGCCTTCGATTGCGACGCGTCCGGTCTTGGTGTAGACGTTGACGACCTTACCCTCGATGTTCCTGATATCCTCGTTTCCGCGAACGACGACGACGGTGTCTCCCTTGCAAACCCTTGCTGCGCGCCTTCCGTATTTCTCACGGAGGTCGTCGCTGAGGTGTGCGGAGAGCATCTTCCTCTTGACGTGTGCGGTCGCGTTGGCCTGTGCTTTCCTCTGTGTCCTTGCTTTGCTGCTTACCATTTCTCACACCTCAGATGATAGTGCTCGCGGTAGCGGACACACGGGGCCACCTCTCGGCTGCCTCTCTCGCTACAGGGCCTTTGATGTCTGTTCCCTTGACTTCTCCGGTGTCGGTCGTGATGACGGCCGCGTTGTCCTCGAAGAAGACCATGGTTCCATCGGGTCTCCTGATGGGGCGCCTCTGACGGACGATGACCGCGAATACGATCTGTCTCCTCATGGCAGGTGTTCCCTTCTTAACCGATGCGATTACGAGATCCCCGACGCCTGCGCTGGGGACCCTCCTTGCTGTTCCGTGGTAACCGGGGACCGTGATGATCTCGATTACCTTTGCTCCCGTGTTGTCGATGACATCGAGCTGGGATCCGTTCTGAAGTCCTCTTGTCTGGTTTCCGGCAATTCCCTTCATTTGAATCACTCCTTCTTCTCGATGACTGCGAAAGACACTGTCTTCGCCAGGGGCCTGCATTCCGCGATGGTGACCCTGTCGCCGACCTTCAGTCCGAGGCAGGGTGCTGCGTGTGCAACGTACCTGCTGGACTTCTTCTCGTATCTCTCGTACTTGTGCATGTATCTCATGTAGTTGCGCTCTACGACTACGGTCTTGTTCATCCTGACCGTGGCAACTACTCCGTCGATCGTCTGTCCCCTGACCGAAAGTGTCCCATGGAAGGGGCAGTTGGGGTCATTGCACTCCGAAGTTGGAGGGACGACGTCGATTCCGATGTCCTTGATTTTTGCTGTCATATTATTCACCTAACCTTTTTGATTCTGTCCTCTGGTCGGTAAACTATCCTTGATCCGATGATGTCGATTGTTTTGCCTTCATACGTGAATCTGAACTCATTGCCTGGCTTGGGTACCATTCTCTCAGTTCCGGCCGAATCGATGGTAAACGTGTTTTTGGTCTCGTCGACCACCTTACCGGTTATTCCCGAGTATGGTGTAGACAGCACTTCCACGTCCAGACCGATGAATTCAGTCCTCATGAAGATATTATCTCTCATCTTACCTCTGTGCGGAATCCCATTTCCTCCAGGACGGCTTTCACCCTTTTCTTGTGATCCCCCTGGAGTTCGATGCGTCCGTCCTTGTATGTTCCGCCGGCGGCGCATTTGTTCTTCAGCTGTTTTGCCAGGTCCGCGATGTCGATGTCATTCTCATCGATCCCGTCGATGACTGTGACCATCTTTCCGTACCTGCGGCTGTCGACCGAGATCCTTACAGTCTGCTGCTCACGTGCGATCTCCTCGCACATGCACAGCTCCTTAGGCAATCCACATACTGAGCAAATCTCAGCCATCAGATCTTTTCCTCCTCCTTCTGGACGGTCAGGATGCGAGCGATGTTGAGCCTGAGAGCCTTGATGGCTCCTGGACTCGAGGGTGCACCTCCCATAGCGGAGACTCCCCTCTCGTGCATCAGTTCGTCGCGGAGCTCCTTCAGTTTCTGGTTGCGCTCCTCGACGGACATGTTCCTGATGTCTGCTGTTTTAAGGGCTGCCATATCACTGCACCTCCTCGGTCGTCTCGGCCTCGACAGGGGCCTCGACCTTGGGTGCGGCGAAGAGGTCGGGAAGGACCGCTGCTGCCTCAGTCTTGTTCAAGACTGTGATGTCAGCGGGCATCTTCGCGTCCTTCACCATGATCTCGACGGTGACTCCGATGACTCCCATCTTCAGCTTTGCAACGGCATAGCCGTGCTCGATGAACTGGGCCTTGGTGTCTCCGCAGAACTTGATGTTACCCTCTTTGAACTTCTCGGTTCTGTGCCTCTGACCGGAGAGCTTTCCTGCCACGATGATGTAGCATCCGCGAGCTCCGGCATCCATGATCCTGCGGACCGTGGAGTGTCCTGCTCTGCGGAAGTGCCATCCCCTCTCAAGGGAGAAGGCCAGCTTCTCAGCCATTATCTGTGCGTTGAGGCTTGCGTTCTCGACTTCCTGGACCTCGATCTGAGGGTTGTCGAAGCCGAACTGCTCCTCAATTACCTGGGTCAGATTCTTGATGGTCTGACCGCGCCTTCCGATGACGAGCCCGGGCCTCTCTGTCGTGAGGATTACACGGGTTCCCATGGGTGTCCTCTGGACGTCGAGTCCTCCGAATCCTGCGCGGCTTACCTCTTTCATGAGGTACTCCTTGAGCAGGACCCTGCGTACGTGCTCGGCAACGATCTTTCTCTCTGCTGCCATTTCACTCAACCTCCTGGATGATGACTTCCACGTTGATGGTATCCTGGTTCCACTCGGTTGCACGTCCGTGTGCCCTGGGCATGTGTCCGGGGATGACGCGTCCTCTGGAGACGGATATCGTCGCGATGGCCATGTTGGAGACGTCCAATCCCTTGTACTCGGCGTTCGCTGCTGCGCTGTCGAGCACTCCGAGGATTGCCTTTGCCGCCTTCACGGGGTATCTTCCGGGTCCGACTCCTGCCTTGTGAGATACTCTCTTATTGTATCTCTTAAGGGGAACGGGCCTCTTCTTCTCGATCACTTCCTCGAGAGCCTGCTGTGCGGTCTCGACCTTCATTCCGCGTATCATTCCGGCGACCTCGCGGGCGAACTTGGGGGAGACGGGCATCTCCCTTCCGAGTGCCTTTGCGGTCGTGTCGGGGTCAGCTACTGCAGTATATCCTGAATTTACCATATCTGACACCTCACTTCAACGGCATGAACTTGGACGACCTGGTTGCACCGACTCCGGGTCCGGAGTGCACTGGAAGTTTCCTTGTCTGGACGAACTCTCCGATGAAACAACCGATCATCTCGGGCTTGATCTCTACGTCTTTGAACTCACGACCGTTGTATACACTGACGGTCTTTCCCACGAACTGGGGTATGATAGGCAAATCCCTGCGGTGTGTCCTGACGGGTGCGGTTGCATCCTTCAGGTTGTCGAACAGAAGCTGCTGCTCGTAGTTGAGGCCGCGGAGGTATGTCCTTCTGGCCCTAGCGGGCAGAAGTCCGAGAACCTCATCGAAAGGCATTGCGAGAAGCTCTTCCATCGTGAATCCGCGGAACAGGAACTCCTTCTTCCTGCGTGCCTGGATTGCCGATGCCTTCTTCCTGGACTTCCTCCTCGAGGCTTTTGCCGATCCTGCAATAATCTTCTTTCCCATTGCAATCACATCCTTATTTTCTTCTTAGGAGGCAGGAATCCTACCTTCTGACCAGGCGATGCTGTTCTCTTCTGACAGTTGGGTCCTCCGACGTGGGCGTGGCTACCTCCTCCGTGGGGGTGGTCGACAGGGTTCATTGCGACTCCCTTCGTCTTGAAGGGTGCCTTGGACCTGGACCTGAGTGTCAGAACGTTCTTACCTGCTTTCGCAAGGGGCTTGTCTCCCCTTCCGCCACCAGCTACGATACCGATTGCGGCACGGCAGTTGGGGCTGAACTCTTTGATGGCTCCAGAGGGCATGAGGACCATGACCTTGTCTCCCCTCGAAACGACTGTTCCGGAGGATCCGGCGGTCTTCACGAACTTTCCACCGTCGCCGGGCCTTGCCTCGACGTTGTGCACGGGGGTTCCCTCAGGGATGTTCGCGAGTGCTGTGATGTTTCCTGCTGCGACCTGGGTTCCGCCGATGACGATTGTCTGTCCGACCTTGGTTCCCTCGACCGCCAGCTGGTAGTCAGTCTTTCCGTTCACATCGAGGACAGCGAGAGGGCATGTCCTTCCGGGTGCCTGAATCAGGTCCTTGATGACCGCGGTTCCCTCGCTGAATGCGGGGAGCCTGACGTCGTCAACGTGCCTGTGGCTGGGTGAGCGGTACAAAGAGGTTCCGCGACCCCTTCTCATTGGTATCAATCTTTTTCCCATAATCACTCACCTCAGAAGACTCCGACTCTCATACCAACATCCTCTGCAGAGTATCCGTCTGCGAGCTTGATGATGGCGTGCTTTCCGTCCTTCTGGATTCTTGTCCAGACTTTGTCTACTTTGACTTCGAAACGCTCTTCGAAGACGGTCTTGATCATCTGCTTGTCAGCATTCCTGTTGACGATGAACTCGATCTTGTTTCCGTCCTTGAAGTCCTGTGTAGGGGTTCCGGTCATGTGGTTCGTCGACTTCTCAGTGACGAACGGCCTGATGAGAACATCACTCTGCTTCATTGTGTCCAACCTCCGATAGCGTCGATGGCTGCCTTGGTGTAGACAGTGAGCCTTCCTGCGTCTCCTCCGGGTGCAAGGATGCTGGTATTGAGTGTCTTGACTTCCTCAACGGTTACTCCGGGGATGTTCGCTGCGCTCTTGAAGATGGGTGCGTTCCTCTCGTCGTCAGCGACGACGACCAATACGGAGACGGGGGTGCGGTACTTTCTGTTCCTCATTGTTCCCCTTCCTGCACGGATCTTGCGTCCTTCCTTTGCACGGTCGAGGTCGTAGCCGATTCCGATCTTCTCGAAGAGGTCGATGACTGCGGATGTCTCCTTGACGTCGTTGAGTGAATCCTCGATGACGATGGGGAAGGACACGTTGTCGTCGAACTGGTGGCCGCGTGCCTTGACACAGTCCGCACAGCCTGTTGCTGCGAGTGCGGATGCGCGTGCTATCTTTGCTTCTTTCTTGTTGACCTTCTGAGCCCAAATCCTCTCGGGGAGTGGCGGGTGTGCCCTCCTTCCAGATACGTTGTTGGGTGACTCTCCGGCCTTTCCGAGTCCGTGGATCCTCTGGTTACGTGCAGATCCGGTTCCCTTTCCGCGGAAACTGACCGCGTGCCTCATTCCAGACCTTGCTCCGGGTCCGTAGGGCTGTCTGCCGTTTGCTGCTGCAGCCAGGACCGCTTTCTTGATGATGTCAGGCCTGTAGGGGGTAGCGAACGCTTCGGGGACCTCGACGGTTCCAGCGACTCCACCGTTTACTCCATAAACATTTGTGGTTGCCATTTACTCATGCCCCCTGCTTTGATTCGACGGAGACATAGGTAACATCCAATGCCTCGGTCTCGGCCTTCTTGGGAAGCCTGGTTGCATCTCTGAATCTGATGAGCCTCTTGGTGGGTCCGGGTACGGAGCCGTGAACGAGGATGTAGTTGTTCCTAACCTCTCCGTAGTTGAGGAATCCTCCCTTGGGGGTTACCTCTGCGCCGTCGGTACCGACCTTGACGACTTTCTTGTTGAACTCGGTTCTCTGGTGGTATCCCATCTGTCCGGATCCGGGAACTGTCGATCTGACGTATCCGGGTCTCTTAGGACCGAGGTTACCGATTCCGCGGCGGTGCTTGCTGTTCCTGTGAGACAGGAGCTTGACTCCCCACCTCTTGGTAACTCCCTGGAATCCCTTACCCTTGGTCACTGCGATGACATCGACAAGTGCTCCCTCAGGGGCGAAGTCAGTGAAGTTGACCTCGGTACCGAGTATCTGCTTTGCGTATGCTACCCTCTCATCGATGGTTCCTCCTCCGATCCTGAGCTCCATGAGGTCGGGTACCTTTTTGGGTACTCCGGAGACGATCTTGGGCTGGGTGTAGGCGAGTACACGGACATCCTCGATGTCCAGTCCGTCATACCTTGCAAAAGTCGCTTCCTCGTGGTTCTTGGGTACGTTGAGGCGCCTGTCGAGAAGCGGGTCGAGGTCCTTTGCCCAGACCTCTCCTGCTGTCTTAAGACCGACGATGCTGCTCTCGTAGAATCTGACTGCCGCGATCTTCATCGGGGGAATCTCAACGACTGTCACGGGCACCTGAATCTCCATTCCGGAGGTGGTGCTCTTTCCGCGCTTGTCAACGACGAACGCGTGTGTCATTCCTGCCTTGTATCCGGCAAAGCCCTGGATTTTAGGGGCTCCGCTGATCTCGGGCCAAGAGTCAAGCCTCGGTGTTTGAGACTGCGCTCTCTTCCTAGGGCCGAATGCCCTAGATCCTTTCTGTGGACGTCTTCTTTGTGGCATATTTTCACATACCTGCGAGGGTCTCTTCGCTAACCTCGCGATTTATCAGACGAACGTCTTAATGCTCCGACCGTGACGCCATATTCGCTTCCAGAAGCATTTGCATACGAAGCAGACGTGGGATGCAACCGCATTGCCCGGTGCGTCTGGTCGGACACTATTTTGTCCAATCCAAAATGTCGTATAGATAGGTTATATATAAAGTTGCCCTCGCGTCTATAATAATAAGAGAGCGAGGGCGTGAAAGTTTACAGCTCTCCGTCCTTCGCCTTCTTCTGGGCCCTCTTCATACGGGCCTTGGCGTTGAATCCGGTAGCCTTCTCTGCAAAGACGTTGAGCTTCTTCTTGCTGTCGAGGATCTCATCGTCGGAACAGTTCTTAGCATCGGGGATGTTCTTCGTTGTGATGTCCATCTTGTCCTTGCTGATCACTGTGACCTCGATCGTCTCCATGACACCGTAGGATGATACGAACTTGTCCCCGTCCTTCTTGACGTTTCCAAAGGTCTCTTCCATCAACTGTGCCAGCTTGTCTCCTTCGATGTTCTTAAACCATCCTTTCTTGATGTCGTAATCCATCCATTTCACATCCTAAGAACTAACTCGTTTTCGAAATCCCTTTCAAGGTCGGCGGGTGACCCGAGAATGGTCTCGGACCTCATGTACGCCTCCCATTTGGAGATGCATTTGCAGGTCACATTCAAATCCTTGATGTCCTGCGAGTAACTGAATTTCTCTATCGCATCGAGTGCCCTTTGATCGCACTCTCCGCAGTTATGGACGCCCCTCATCGCTCCCCCTCCCGAAGGTGAGGACATGAGGCGTGCGTTGACGGTACCGTGAAGCTGTTTGAAGACCTCGATGAGCGACCAGATCCATGGGGATCTGAACTCCCCTCTCTTCCAAAGACGCTCCACATAGGTCGCCCTCTGAACGTTTAGAGGGTTGACAGATATCTCATCCGAGAAGTGATCGGCGAACCTGGCAGAATTCACAGAGTCCTCGATCGCCATCCTCTCTGTCATGAAAGGAGGCTTCAGGAGAAGGTACGTCCTGACCCCCAGACCGTTATCCTTCAGGAGCTCGCCCGCGCGCTTGATGTCATCCGGCGTGAATCCCTTATGGACCGATGTCCTGAGCACCTCGGGGTCGGAACTCTCCAATCCCAGGGCAACTGTGATGTTCTTCGGAAGACTGCCGACAACATCCGGTGTGATGAACTCGGGACGGCTCTCGAAGAGGAGACGCTTACAGTCCTTGAAAGTATCGAAGATGGTCTCGCGGACCTGCGGGGGCACCTCGTTATCATCTAGGAAGCTTCCCGAGGTGTACATCTTGACGAACGGCTCGTCCTTGTATTTGCCCTTGGCCTGCTCCAGCTGCTTCAAGAGATCGTCGGGCGTGACATTCATCAGCGAGGCTTCCCTGTATCCGCACATGGTGCAACCCCCATGCTTCACCCAACAGCAACCGTTGGTGCGCATGATCATGACCATCGCCCTCACCTTCTCTCCGCCGGCCATATCGCCCTCTTTCCAACAGGCTTCTAGCTCCGACGGTGATCTCTTCTCTTTCATCTGGGTACCTGCGCTTAGTATGCCCGTGTATGTTATAACCTTTTTCGACCTGAATCAAGCGTCAAACCGATGAAATCAGTGGACAAAAAATCCCCCTTTCAAATAGTTATTATATAGCCGGAGATTACGGAAAAACGGAGGAGCCTAATGGCTAAGAAAATCATTGTAATCGGTTCAGGAGCCGCAGGAATGACAGCGGCCTCTACCGCCAGGGCGAAAGACCCTGAATGCGAGATCACGGTCTTCACAGAAGACGAAGATGTCGCATACTCCCCTTGCGCTATCCCGTGGGGTATCGAGGGGAAGAGCAATTGGACCGACATAGTCATGCACACCCCCGACTTCTACGAGAAGGAGCGCGGGATAAAGGTGTTCACAAAGACTGCTGTCGAATCCGTGGATGATGCTGCCAAGACCGTCACAGCAGGCGGAAAAGCATACGCATACGACTCACTTGTGATCGCAACCGGAGGAAAGGTATTCGTTCCACCTATCGAAGGCACCAACCTGAAGAACGTCTTCATCGTGAGGACGGTCAGGGACGGAAAGAACATCCAGAAAGCACTGAAAGATGCGAAGAATGTCGTCATCGGAGGAGCAGGCGTCATCGGACTCGAGCTCGCTGTGGCATTCAAGGATATGGGGAAGGACGTCACCGTCGTCGAGATGATGAATCAAGTCATCCCCCGTATCGCGGACAAGGACATGGCCGACGACATCCAGAAGCACCTCGAGGATATGGGAATCAAATTCGTGATGAAAGCCCCCATCCAAGCAGTCAACGGTACGGACAAAGTCACCAGCGTCACAGCGGATGGCAAGGAGTACCCCTGCGAGGTCATGATATTCGCGACCGGCGTCCGTGCCAACCTCGACATCCCCAAGGCCTTGGGATTCGATATCGGACAGCTCAACGCCGTGATCGTAGCACCCACACTCCAGCCTTATAAGAGGGGCAGACTCGTCCCCGATATCTATGTGGCCGGAGATCTGGTGCAGTGCGAATCTGCCGTCATGAACGGAGCGACCATGAGTCAACTCGGATCCACCGCAGTCAAGCAGGGAGCCGTGGCAGGAAACAACGCCGTCTGCAAGGACAAGAAGCTCTTCGGACCGGTCGCCAGCCCATGGGTCAGCTTCATCGGCGAGAAGCAGATCGCCGGTACTGGACTCTCACAGGGGCTCGCATCTTGGTATGGTGTCGATGTCGCAGAAGGAAAGGCGAAGGGTCTCACCCGTGCAAGGTACTATCCTGGCGGAAAGGAACTCATCGTCAAGGTCCTCGCAGACAGGACATCCCACAGGATCATCGGAGCTCAGATCATCGCAGGAGAGGAAGCGACCGGCCGTATCGATTGGCTGACGTCCGCCGTCATCAACGGAATAACCGCTGAGGACTTCCTCGTCCGCTCCGAGAACGCCTACTGCCCGCCTACATCCATGGTAAAGGACGTCGTCATCTCTGCAGTGGAAGACCTCTGCAGAAACCTCGCACAGTGATACCGTGGAGTATGCAGAGTACAAGGAACTGTACAACAGCCTGAGGACACCCGCCGATATCGAAGCCCATAAAGGCCGGTACGACGACAGGCTGCTGGACACACTCTACACACAGAAGACCAGCAGGGAAGTGAAGAAGAGGTTCTACATCGTAAAGCAGAACACCCCCCGCATGCTCAAAGAGTGGCATAAGGGGAAGACGATCATGGACCTGTCGAACAAGTACAGATTCCCTCCGATTCTCACGGCGATGTTTATCTTCTTAGAGGACGGGACATCCAAGAAGGACTTCTGGGCGGCCATCAACGACCCCGATTCGTTGGAGAGTCCCGAGGTCGCGGATGAGATCCGTGAGGCCATAGAGAACGATATCGTATACTCGCCCGCCGCCAACGACAGGCAGAGGGAGAGAGGCATCTGGGGCGAGGACCTTGCCCACCAATGGCTTGATGGCCAGGGCGTCACCTACCGTACGGAGAACGACCTCAGGGACAGCGATGTGGAGTTCACCAAGACCCCCGACTGCCTTCTGGACCGCCCCATGGTTTACAAGGGTCACAAGATTTGCTGGGTAGAGAGCAAGGCATCCTTCGGGGACAACACCGAGTTCAAGTACAACTCCAGAAAACAGCTGATCCCCTATACCCAACTGTTCGGACCCGGACTTGTCGTTTATTGGGTTGGATGTCTGGATGATCTTGAATGTCCTCCGGACGTTTATGTTTCCGACATATCGGTACTGGATGAGAAACTTGATGAATATGAGGAAGGACAGGAGTGATCCTGCCCCCCTCCCATTTTATAATTATATCAATAATCAGTTTTTGAGAGATGCTCACTGGTTCTCCTGACGGAGCTCGCCAAGTGTCGCTTCCCTCTCTGCGAATGCGTCGTGCTTGTGGATGGATTCCTCTGAATCGCTGATGACGTCTACAAACACATCATCCGGAAGGTCAGGATATTTCTTGACGAAGTTGTCCAGAACGGCTCTGACGACGTCCTCCACGAACTTCGTGTTGGAGTGTGCATTGATGATGACCTGTCCCTCGTCCGGCCTCTTCAGAAGCTCGTATGTTGGCGACGAGAAGGATGCTTCCACAAGGTCGATCAGATCGTTGGCTTCCACAGACCTGTCCTCGGGCAGATAAACCATCAGAGTGACCACATTCCTCTGGTTGTGAGTCATAACAGGATGCTCGCTCTGAATCTCCAGCATCTCGGTGACCGTCTGCTGTCCGCAGGGACATGCGGTCATCCCTATGACCTCGACTCCGACCATCTTCGTGATCTCCCCGTCACGCTCGATATGTCCTCCTGACAGGAGCGTATACGACTCGAATGTATCCTTCCCAAGAGGCGTCTTGGATGCACGGAAGTATTCTGCCTCGATGTGAACCTCACCCTCTTTCGCATACTCGTGGTGGACCATGAGCTTCCTGCAGATGTCTGCGGCCACATCCTCGATGGCCGTGATGGGTTTCTTGACGGACTCCTCCACGATCTCGTTCAGTACCTCTACGTTCCTTGACATATGGGAGCCTTTCTGGTCCCCGGGCAAGTCGACATAGATGTCGATGCTGCAGTTCAGGATATGGTTGAGCGTACCGTTAATTCCCTCCCTCTGGACGAGGATGGGTTTGCGTACACCTTTGACTCCAACACGGGTAAGCTTGTACTCAGCATCCCCTTTGCCGTACTGAAGATCACATTTGAGCGTCATCAGACCTTCCAATACCGAACTACTTTAAAACTATGTGTGCCTACAACCGATTCGGTTGGAATACTATGTTCTGCGGAGTAGACGAAGCTGGAAGGGGTTCAGTGATGGGCCCGCTCGTCGTAGGCGTCGTTTACGTTGAATCGGATAAGGAACTGAAGAACATAGGCGTGAAGGACTCCAAGAAGCTCACGCCGAAGACGCGCGAGAGGATGTACGATGAGATCATTTCTGTTGCGGACCATTGGTGCACCGTCATCGTTTCCTCCGAGGAGATAGACGAACAGAGAAAGAGCATCTCACTTAACGAGATAGAGCTCAACATGTTCGCCGAAGGTGTATCTAAATGGGATACAGTCCAGATTCTCGCCGACTGCCCAGATATCAACGAATCCTCTTTTACCGATCGCCTATATGCAAAGGTCGGAAAAGATGTGGAAATAATAGCAAAGCATAAAGCCGATGACACATACCCCATAGTATCGGCAGCGTCCATCGTAGCAAAAGTAACGAGAGACCGCATGATGGAAGAAATAAGGAAGGAATTCGGAGAGGATATCGGAAGCGGCTATCCCAGCGATTCCAAGACTATGAATTTCATCTATGATTGGATAAAGAAGAACGGGAAGGCCCCTCCTCATGTGAGAACCTCCTGGGAACCGGTCAGGGATTCACTGGCGAAAAGGAAAAACACAAGACTCGATGATTGGTGAGAAACAAATGACGATGCAACCGCAAATCCAAGAGATGATTGACAAGTTCCACAGAAAGATGGAGAAGGATCCCAATGTCAAGAAGGAGATCGAACCTCTAGTGAAGACCATCAACATCGACCTGGGCAGCGAAGCGTACTCCATGAAGCTGAAGAACGCACAGATCTACGACTTCACACCTGTGCTCCTTCAGGAAGCAGACATCACCCTCATCACCACACCTGAGAACCTTCAGGCACTCATCGACGGGACCCTCAGGCCCATGAGGGCGTTCGTCATGAAGAAGATCCAAATCAAAGGAAAGATCGACGACCTCATGTTCCTGAAGAAATTCTTCTGAAATCACTTTCCAGAGGGCTCATGCCCTCGCCCATTCTTTTAAACGCTTAACATCATTACAAACCGATGAAGAATTCCAGAATCGCCCTTATTGTGACCGTGTGCGTAATCGCCGTACTTTTCGCTTCTTTCATCGCCTATAACGGAGAAGGATCCGATTCAGACGATTTCATGATCATTCACACGAACGACACCCACTGCCATTATGGTAACGAGGGCGGTGTCGGATTCTCGACCGTCAAAGCGCTCAAAGACTCTAACGAGGCTGAAGGCAAGACCGTATTCCTGGTTGATGCTGGCGACTTCATACAGGGCAGTGCCTACGGAACACTGTCCCTGGGGGAATCATCGATTAATGTCATGAATACCGTCGGATACGATGTGGGCATACCGGGCAACCATGAATTCGACTACTCGATCGATGTCATGCTCGAGGACCTATCCAACCTGAACTACCCCATCATCTGCTCAAATCTGATTTACAAGTCCAGCGGCGAGAGCATCTTCCCCGAGTACATAGTGTTGGAGAAGAACGGTAAGAGGGTCGGGTTCTTCGGACTTCTGACGCCTGATACCGAGAGAGATGTCAAAGCAGGATGCATGGGGGACAGTGTGGTCACCGATCCGTTCGAGGCATCCGAACGCATGATCGACATTCTCAACGATATGGATGTGGATTTCATCGTTGCCCTCGGGCATATCGGTGTAGATAGAAGCTCCACGGTGAATTCCGATGAAATATGCAGCAGAGTTGACGGTATCGACCTCTTCATCGATGGCCACAGCCATACGGAAATGGAATATGGCAAGGTCTGCGACGGCAGCATCGATCTCATCCCGAGCGACACCACGATAGCTAGCACAGGATGCAATAACACATATGTCGGGATGGTCACGGTAACCAGCGGCGAGATAACCGCCGAGCTGTACAGGGGAGAGAAGATCGATGTCAAGGTCGTCGATGATGCGATTGAGATTGAAAAGGATAAGATCGAAGAGATCCTCAAGGGTAAGATCGGCCACACCGACATATTCCTTAACGGAGAACGTGGAGACGTCAGGACCAAGGAGACAAATCTGGGCGACCTGGTTGCGGATACTCTCCGCTTAGCCAGTGGTGCGGACATCGGGATAATAAACGGTGGAGCGATCCGCATCAGCATAGAACCGGGGGACGTCATAGTCCATGATGCCTATGATGTCAACCCGTTCCTGAATACACTTTGGCTGCTGGAGGTCACAGGAAAGGACCTCAGAAACCTTATGGAGTTCTCCTACAGCCATCTAGGAGAGGTGTTCGGCGGCTTCATACAAATTTCAGGGATGACCGTGAAATACGATGCAACGAAAGAGCCGGGATCCCGCGTCGTTTCCATTGAAGTGAAAGGAAAAACCGTAGGAGACGATGACAAATTCTCCTTGGTGACCACCGACTTCATAGCAACGGGCGGAGATGGGAACAACACGTTCATCGGTCTCGAATATACCGTCTGCGGGGATTCGCTCCAGGCTTTCATAGATTATTTCGAAACAATGGAGAACATAACGGAATCCACAATCCAGATGGACAGACAGATCCCTGTGTGATGCATTCGGAACGCGCATACCTTTTAGAAATTGGACTCACAAAAACGTTTTATAATACACTTACTTAGAGTTGGTTATAGCGAGGTGGGGTAGCCAGGATATCCCGTCGGGCTCATAACCCGGAGACCGGTCGTTCAAATCGACTCCTCGCTACCATCTTTTTTTTCAATTTCGAATGAAAATGTTTGCATTTTTGTGAAACGAATCCTAACAAGGTTTATATCCTGCCTTAAGGTCGGAGAGACTGGTAACATGTCATACTGTAGGAACTGTGGTTTGGACAACATGCCTGGCAACCGCTTCTGCCAAAGATGCGGAGCAGAACTCGACATATACAACCAGGCGCCGGGGAACGCATACTACCCCCAGAACGGGGCACAGGGAGGCCAATACTATCCTGGACCCAATCAGGTTCAGCCTAATTACCAGAATCAGGCGCCCGCACAGTATGTGTACCGCCAAGAACCTCCAGTCCAGCAGCAACCGCAGGGATATCAGCAACCATACCAGCCTGCACAGCCCTCTCCGATTCAGAGCTATCAGTCTGCTAACTTTGTCGAAAAGCCCCAGGAGACACCCGCTCCTCAAACAGAGAAACCCAAAGAAGATACTGAGGCATTCACCGTTCACATTTCCAAACATGAATCGGCACTCCTATCCGCTTACGCACAGTTCAACAAAACGACCGTCGAAGATTTCATGAAGAAGGCGGCCATGGAAAAACTCAGGATGGAATTCGCCAGGAAATCAGCCGACAATGCTTACAACGTCTTCGCGAACGATCAGACCACATACACTCTGGAGGAGGTGATGAACGGCTATGATCTGTGATGTCCACATATCCAAAAGAGCGAAAGGTCAGCTAGATAACCTAACGAAGGAGGATGTGACCGACATCATGGGATGGATCGTCTCACATCTGCAGGGATGCTGCAACCCCGTTTCCTTCGCGACAAGGCTCCATGGGGACCTCCAGGATTATCTGATGTACAGCGTAGGCAGGTACAATCTGTACTGCATCGAGGACGGGGACCGTGTCATCATCCTCTCTGTGGAAAAAGATAATACCGTATCGAACTGAATCATCTGCAGATCACGGAAATCACGATTCCCAATAATTATTATAACGCGTTAATAATGGGGGAATCAGAGGATTCATAATGACATTCTGCGGTAATTGCGGATCAGACAATCCGGCAGGAAATCGTTTCTGTTTCAACTGCGGGGCTGAACTGCCGCCTGCACCTGTAGAACCTCAGATGGGAAACAACCCAACCGTTAACAACGAGGTGGAACGCATCGGAGCATACGACCCCAATGCGAATTATTACAGTCAGGCACCCCCTGTCCAGCAGCAACAGCAACCGTATCAGCAGCCTACATACGACCAACAGCCTTACCAGCAACAGCAACCGTATCAGCAGGCTCCAATGCAACAGCCATATCAACAACAGCCTTACCAGTCTGCACAACCACAAGACCCGTACCAGCAGCAATATCAGCCTTACCAACAGGCTCCTCCCCAGCAATATCAGCAACCCATGTATGGCCAACAGCCTTACGGGGCGGCACCCTATCCTAACCAGCCCGGGCAGAAACTGCCTATGACCTACCTTTACGGAGCACCCAACAACAACAAGAATCTCCGTTTCGTAGGAATGGTGATGTCGATAGGTGCATTCGTTATGACGGTTGTAGCAATCTGCGCAATCGGACTGATCAACAATCCAGACACAGACTCGCTGCAGACACTCATCTCTTTCGGAATCGGGGATAAGAACGGACTGTTCATCCTGATTTTTGGTATCCTCTCGATCGGCATCGGAGTGGTTAGCATATTCATACCAATGTTCTCGGTCGTATCCGGAGTGTGTACGATCCTCACGGCAGCACTACCGATGATCAACAAGGGACTGGCCCCGTATGTGGACAATGGAAACTTCATCCTGATCATCGTACTGGGAGTTGCAGCAATCGTACTCGGTGTCGCCGCATCCCTGGTGATGAACAAATATGTGAGATCCAACGTTCAGCACGTTACCATGTTCCAATGCAGCCTGTTCACCTGGATGGGAATCCGCGTCCCCGCAAACATGCAGCAGGACCCCTACCAGCAGCAGCCTCCATACTACTGATCACACATCAAATCCCTTTCCAAACCTCTTCTTCTTCGGTTTTTCTCCATTTCATTAGGTTTAAATAATTAAATTGTATACAATATAATTGTATCAAATTAAGGTGGTATTACGGGAATATACGACTACACGATGAAAGACGCGAAAGGAGAGGACGTCAGCCTCTCCGAATACAAGGGAAAAGTACTGCTCATAGTCAACACCGCTACCGGATGCGGTTTCACCCCTCAGTACGAAGGACTCCAGAAACTGTACGACACCTATCAGAAGGATGGATTCGAGATCCTCGACTTCCCCTGCAACCAGTTCGGCAACCAGGCACCGGGATCCGATGAAGAGATCGTCGAATTCTGCCAGATGAAATACAACACTACCTTCCGCCAGTTCTCGAAGATTGAGGTCAACGGAGACAATGAAGCACCTCTGTACACCTACCTGAAATCTCAGAAGGGCAGCATGCTCGGTAAGAAGATCAAGTGGAATTTCACCAAGTTCCTCGTCGACCGCGAAGGAAATGTAGTCGACCGCTACGGTCCCACCGAGACTCCCGAGAAGATCGAGAAAGACATCAAAGGGTTGCTCTGAACCATGACCGAGGATCCATACGCCTGCCTGAAACTGGAGAACCAGGTCTGCTTCCCGCTGTACGCCTGTGCAAAGGAGATCGTCAGGCGTTACCGTCCGATGCTAGACGAACTTGATATTACCTACACCCAATACATCGCGATGATGGTTCTTTGGGAGCAGGGATCGTCGTCGGTCAACAGCCTGGGGGACAGACTCTTCCTCGATTCGGGGACACTCTCTCCAATGCTAAAAAACCTTGAATCCAAGGGTTATGTTACACGCAACCGTTCCAAAGAGGATGAGAGGACACTCATAGTATCCGTCACTCCAAAAGGAATGGAGCTGCGCGACAGAGCACTCAGCGTACCTGGAAGAATGGCATCGTGCGTAAATCTGTCTCCGGAAAAGGGAAAACTGCTTCACGACCTCCTGTACGAGATCCTCGGACAGTTTTCGGCAGAAAGCAAAGATTGAAATGCGGGGATTTCCCCGCATTTTTTGAATGATTTTGAATCACAGAAGGGATTTGGCTTCTTCGGCATCCAGATCCAATGCCTTCAGCATATACTGGAGTGCCTTCTTCGCATAAGGCGCACGGGCTTTGGGATCCTCCATGATCTCACCGTACTGCGCCATGACGTTGTTGAAGTATTCAATGGCGAACTCTGAGTAGAGAGACGATGACAGGGATTCGTCGATCTCCGCTGCTTCGCAATATGCCTTCTCAGCCTCATCATACTTCTGTACGGAGATGCAGAACAAACCGTATGCCTGATAGTAATCTGCGCGCTCGGGATCGAGCTCCATTGCCTTCTTGTAAGCATCGATGATCTCGTCCACATCCGCCTTGGCCCCGAACATTCCTGATGCGTAGTTCCCGCATTCGGCCTTGTAGAACCAACACTCTGCGTTGTCAGGGAACTCGACCACAAGCTTCTTGAAAGACGAATATGCCTTCTTGAAGTCTCCTTCTTCCATCGCCTTCATTCCTGCGGCGAGTTGTTTCTCGGGTGTAGCAGCTGCTGCCATGCGATGTTCTAAACGTCCACATAATAAAGGTCTTTCGGGAAAAAAGGCAGTATATGAACTTCTGAAACCCAAAGTGCTGTCCGTTGACGATCGCTCAACTCTGCCCATTACCTTCTATTAACAATTCTTAAGACAAACCGTATGAACCCTTTTTATGGTAAGTATGCCGATATTTTCATCATGGAGACATGGAAGTCCGTCGCAAGCCTCAAAGATTTCGAGAACTACAGGATCATCAAGGCCCCTGTCCCTGAATACGAACAGGAGAGCTACGATATCGCGTTCAGCAAATGCAAGGAGAACAAATGCGGCACCTTCGATACGAACTGGGGCTGCAATCCAGGTGCGAAAAGGGACGTTCCTGCATTCTACAGGGAGATGGACTACGTCGTCATCATCAGCCGTGTCTTCGAGATAGATTACCATGATGCCGAACTCCTCCATGAGGTCACAGAAGATATGCAGCGCGGAATCAGGAGATTCGTCATGAAGCTCAGGGACAACGGCGAAAAATGCCAAGGGTTCATGGATGGACCTTGCCTGTACTGCGGAAAATGCGCCTACCCCGAACCCTGTAGGTTCCCGGACATGCTCATGCCCTCTGTATCCACGCTCGGAATAGGTCTGCAGAAGTATTTCGAGAGTTTCGGCGAGTCATTCTCCTTCAAGGAAGGGAGGATAACTCTCTACGGGTTCGTATTCGTAAAAAAACGCGCGTAATGTTTTTTATTATAAGTCCGATAGACCGCCGAAGGTCTAGTTATGGATGTGAAGACCGTTAGAGACGTGGCGAAGTTCGCCCATTTGGCCCTGACCGACGAGGAGGCCGAGAGATACTGCAAGGATCTCGGGGACATCCTCAGTTACTTCGAGTTGCTCAACGAGGCACCCGAGTGCAGCGAGCGCGGAGTGAATCCTATTCTGGTGCAGGATATCACCAGAGAGGACGAGCCCAAGGTCGAGTACGATGCGGATGAGCTCCTCAAGGACATGGACACATACGACAGGTACGTAAGGGGGCCCAGGCTGTCATGAGCATGGATAGCGTCATGAAGGACCTGAAGGCCATCAACGCCAAGTATCAGATGTTCCACGCCATGTCAGACGACATCGTCGCAGGCGATGCCAAGTTCCTCTTCTCAGCAAAAGATAACCTCACATCCTACGACATGGAGGCCTGCGCCGGATCCAGGATCCTCGAGGGATACCACCCGGTGTTCGATGCTACATGCATTTCCAAACTCAGAGAGGCCGGAGGCAAACTCGTCGGAAAGACCAACATGGACGAGTTCGGTTTTGGTACATTCTCCACCAACTCGGGATTCGAGATTCCGAGGAACCCCTATGACCTGAACAGGGCCTGCGGAGGATCGTCCGGAGGTTCCGCCTGCGCGGCATCGGTCATCGAGGACCATATGTCCCTCGGAGTCTCCACGGGAGGTTCCATCTGCTGCCCCGCATCATTCTGCGGAGTCTACGGAATCGCACCCACCTACGGACGCGTATCCAGACACGGACTGATCGACTACGGTAACTCATTGGACAAGATAGGTGTGCTCTCCCAGAAGGCCACTGACCTCAAGAAGTACATGCAGATCATCGCCGGCAAGGACGAAAGGGATCCGACATCTATGGCCCAGCCAGATTTCAAGACCGATTACAGAAAGATGAAATCCGTCGCCGTGCCCAAAGAAGGCATCGAGGGATTGTCCAAAGAGGTCGAATCGATCTTCAAGGATGCCCTTGAAGCACTGAAGAGCATAGGAATCGATGTGGACTATGTGGACATGCCCTCGCTGAAATACGCCATGCCCGCCTACTACATCCTGGCCACATCCGAAGCATCCACCAACCTCGCAAGATATGTCGGGATGAGATACGGCCACCAGGAAGGCGACCACTCCCTGAAATTCGACGACTATTTCACAGAGGTCCGTTCCAAATACTTCGGAGACGAAGCGAAGAGGAGGATCCTGCTGGGAACCTACGCACGTATGGCCGGATTCGGAGGAAGGCATTACGCCAAGGCCAGAGAGGTCAGGCAGGTCGTCATAAACGATTACAAGAGGGTCCTAGAAACCCATGACGCCGTGTTGGCCCCCACAATGCCATTCACCGCACCCAGATTCGACGACATCTCCAAGATGTCCGCTCTGGAATCATACAAAGCAGATTATCTCACCGTTCCCGCAAACATCGCCGGTACCCCTCACCTGTCCGTACCCTGCGGATACGATTCGGAAGGTATGCCGGTCGGGATGCAGTTCGTGGCCGACCACTGGAACGAGGACATCCTGTTCTCGATAGCGGAGGACTGGGAGAAGCAGTTCGATCTGAAGAGACCGGAGGTGTCCATATGAAGATCGGATTGGAATGCCATGTGCAGCTCCCAACCAAATCGAAGATGTTCTGCTCCTGCCCCACAGCAGACTGCGAATTCCCCAACACATATGTGTGCCCCACATGCCTGGGGATGCCGGGATCCAGACCTGTCCTCAACAAGCAGGTGCTGATCTACGGAATCATGATAGCGAAAATGCTCAACTGCGAGGTCAACGACACCACATGGTTCGCAAGGAAGACATACTTCTACCCCGACATGTCCAAGAGCGTCCAGATCACACAATACGACAACCCCATCGGAGAGAGGGGAGTCTACTACCTCGATGGGAAGAAGCCCATCAGGATCACCAGGATCCATATCGAGGAAGACCCCGGCAGCACCAAGAGGACCGCCGACCTGACATCCCTCGTCGATTACAACAGATCGGGAATCCCGCTGGCAGAGATAGTCACAGAACCCGATATCGCCACCCCTGCCGAGGCCAGACAGTTCCTTACCCAGATGATTGGTGACATCAGGCATTTGCTAAACATCCCCGACGACCTTGAATGGGAGGTCAAATGCGACTGCAACATCTCCGTCGGAACGGAAAGGGTGGAGATCAAGAACGTCAGCGGTCTAAAGAACGCCGAGAAGGCGCTCCACTCGGAGATGGTCAGGCAGATCGCCATGATCAAGGCCAAGAAGAAGATCGTCAGGGAGACCAGGAGATACGACCCCGACAGGGATGTGACCATAAGCATGAGGGTCAAGGAGTTCGAGGACCAGTACGGCTACATCGACGAACCCGATCTTGGAGTCTATCACATCAAAGAACTTGCCGATTCCATCAAGATCTCTGAGAGTCCTCAGAACATGATCCTGAGAATAACCTCGCAGTACAAGCTCGACCCTAAGATGGCGAAACAGCTCGTTAACACCTCTATGGATCTCGCAGTCTTATTCGAGGATATCGCCAAGGAATTCGGGACACCCAACGCCATCAAATGGGTAGGCGGCCCCATCAGCGCCAACTGGCGTGCTATGGAGGAACGCGGCGTGACCGACCTCGGTAAACTGAAAGAGCTCATCAAAGACTTCGCCGACGGCAAGATAACCGACACCCAATGCGCCATTGAGATCAAATCCTACATGACCGGACAAGACGCTGCAGCTGCTCAGGAGGATTCCGCTGGATTGGAGACACTGATTAACGGATTCCTGGATGAGAACCCTAGGATCGTCACAGATTACCAGAAGAACGACAAAGCTGCCAACCAGGTCATCGGATACGTCATGAGGCAGACCGGAGGAAAATACTCCTCGGCAGAGGTAGTAGAAGCGGCCAAGAAACTGATCGAAGCCAGATTCTGACAGTTCTTGCAGTAACGAAGATGGCATTTTATCCTGAACTGCAGATAACTCCTCATGCAATTCGAAGACGTGATCAAGTCCAGATATTCGGTCAGGAAATACAGCAACAAACCCGTCGAAGATGAGAAGCTTCAGAAGATACTTGAGGCTGGAAGATTGGCCCCCACCGCGAAGAACATGCAAGGTCAACATGTATATGTGGTCAAATCCCCGGAACAGAGAAAGAAGTTTGACAAAGAATGGTGCATGCATTTCGATGCTCCTATCGTCCTCATCATCGCAATGAAGAAGGAACTGGAATGGATCAGCCATTTCTCAAAACTGAACCGCGGAGAGACCGATGCTGCCATCGTCACCGATGAGATGATGCTCCAGGCACATGCCCTAGGACTTGGTACCTGCTGGGTAGGTTGGTTCGACCCCGAGAAGGTCAAAGAGGCGTTCAACCTCCCTGACGACGAGACAGTCTACAACCTTCTCCCCCTCGGATACCCCGCGGATGACTGCATGCCCGGTCCGATGCATGCTTCCAGGAAACCACTGAATGAGACCGTCACCTTCCTTTGAAACGGGATGGGGCTGCTGGCCCCTTTCCCTTTAATAAAACACTGAGGCCTTCTTTTCCACCGTGATAAGAATGGATGACTGATGAAGTTTCTCCTTTACCTCGTCGCATATCTTATGGATATCGTCAATTGAAACTCCGACGAGAATGTACACCAGCGAATTCTCGTGAGTGACGGTTCCATCATCATAAGTGTATGCCCCGTTTGCCAAATAACGAGTGAGACCATCCGAATACTTTAGAACGATTTCGTCGATCCATTCCGCGGCTACATCAGGGTCGTAGTCCTCATGCGTTACTGAATCATTGAGCCCGATATACAGCGTGAATGCGTCCTCATCTCCACTGCCGCTGTCATCTAACATTACATGGATCACTAAACCTGCCAAAATGACCTCGATGGCAAGAATCACGACGATTATAGCAATGATATTCTTGTTTTCCATACTTAGTGAAGGTCAGTAGTAGAATATAACTGACCACCTTTATTATCTCAGGAATCGCTCCATTACCATGGACAACGCATTCCTGCATCCGCTGATCATGCTTTCAGCAGCGATAATCGGTCTGGTGGCAGGCTTACTGTTCGACTGCGGTGATGCATCGCAGCTCATAGAACCGTTCCTGATGGTCATGCTCTTCTCCGTGTTCATGTGCGTGAGCATACGTGACATTGGAAAGTCGTTCTCCAACAAACGTTTCACATTGTCCGCCGTCCTCATCAACTTCATCTGGACCCCTATATTCTCCATAATCTTGGGGCTGCTCTTCACCGATATTGACGTAAGGATCGGACTGCTGATGCTGCTCGTAACACCCTGTACAGACTGGTATCTGGTCTTCACTGCTGCGGCAAAAGGAAATGTGCCTCTGAGCAGTGCACTGCTGCCTCTGAACCTCGTATTACAGATAGTCCTGATGCCCGTCTATCTTGTGCTGTTCTTCAACACGCAGATATCTATGGATATTCCTGGACTCCTGACAAGCATGGTCATCGTCCTCGTAATCCCTCTTACGGCGGCGGTGATCGTAAAAGCACTGATGCCCAGACTGTCCCTGTTCGAGAGATTTGGGAATGCCATGAACAATAACGGGGACAATCTCCAGCTATTCTTCCTTTGCCTGGCGATCATGGCGATGTTCGCTTCACAGAGCGAAGAACTGATGGACAACCTGAATCTATTCCTGATGCTGATCATGCCGTTACTCGCTTTCTTCCTGGTGAATTACATAGTCGCTGGATCCGTCGCCAAAGTCCAGAAGTTCGATACCGCCGATACCACATCGCTGATATTCACCAGCATGGCTAGGAACTCGCCGCTGTCTTTGGCGATCGCAGTGGCCGCGTTCCCTGAATCCACATTGCTGCTTTTGGTGCTTGTAATCGCACCTTTGATCGAACTGCCTATACTCTCGATAACAGCTGGATACAGATTGAAAAAGTCAGAAGAAAGGGCCCGAAGGCCCTGAAATGTTTCTCACTCCTCAGGAGTGTCTTCGTACTCTGAGAGATCCAGGTCCTCTCCTGCGAGGGAGATGATCTGCAGCTCCTCGAGCTTGTCGTCATCGACCTTGGACGGGGAACCGTCCAGGAGGGACACTGCCCTCTTGTTCTTGGGGAATGCGATGACGTCCCTGATGGAATCCTTGTTGAGCAGGATAGCGCATATCCTGTCGATACCGATGGCGATACCTCCATGGGGAGGTGCACCGTAACTGAGCATCTCGACGAAGTATCCGAAGTTCCTCTCGATCCTCTCATCGTCCAGACCGAGCTTGTGGAAGACCTCGATCTGTTTCTCGGCGTTGTGGATACGGAGTGAACCGGATCCGAGCTCGTTTCCGTTCAGACAGAGGTCGAAACAGGCTCCTCCGACGTAATCGTCATCCAGATCGTTCTCGGGAAGGACGAACGGGTGGTGGAATGCGTCATACTTTCCGGACACGGGGTCGATCTCGAACATGGGGCACTGGTCCATCCAGAAGAATTGGAATTCGTTCTCGGGGACTAGTCCGAGGTCCTCAGCGATCTTCTTCCTGAGGAATCCTCCGCTCTCGTATGTTGCCTTCCAGGGTCCTGCGATGATGAATATTAGGTCCCCTTCCTCGGCACCCATGGTCTTCTTGATGTTGTCCAGGATCTCAGGTGTGAAGTACTTCACGATGTTGGATTCCAACTGACCGTTGACGCACCTCATCCATGTGAGTCCTCCCAGTCCGACCTTCTTCGCGTATGCGATGTAACGGTCGACATCGTTCCTT
Source organism: Thermoplasmata archaeon (assembly GCA_015063285.1). Classification (NCBI taxonomy): domain Archaea; kingdom Methanobacteriati; phylum Thermoplasmatota; class Thermoplasmata; species Thermoplasmata archaeon. The sequence continues at coordinate 37,144 of SUST01000005.1, read as the reverse complement.
CCGACCTTGTCGCCGGCGACGTCCGCCTTCAGGTTGATACCTGCGACGATTCCGCCGTTGGCCAAGATGTTCTGGAAGATCTTGTAGGGAGCGTCCTTGACGACTTCTGTCAGCTTCACGAACTCGAGTCCGTATCTCATATCGGGCTTGTCGGAACCGAACCTCTCCATCGCATCGCGGTATGCGATGTGGGGGAAGGGAGTCTTGAGTTCCTCGTTGTACAATCCTTTCCAGATGTATGACATCAGCCCTTCCATCATGTCCTGGATGTCCTTCATGTCCACGAATGACATCTCTAGGTCCAGCTGTGTGAACTCGGGCTGACGGTCCTTCCTGGAATCCTCGTCACGGAAGCACCTTGCCACCTGGTAGTAGCGGTCCATGGAAGCGACCATGAGCATCTGCTTGAACTGCTGAGGCGACTGGGGCAGCGCATAGAACGTTCCGGGGTGTATCCTTGAGGGGACGATGTAATCCCTTGCTCCTTCAGGAGTGGACCTTCCCAGAATGGGAGTCTCGATCTCGAGGAAACCGTTCTGCTCGAGATACTGCCTGGCCAGGTGTACGAGCTTGCTCCTGAACACCATGGCCTGGATCATCTCGGTCCTCCTGAGGTCCAGATATCTGTACTTCAGTCTGGTGTCCTCGTTGGGGAGAACTCCCTCTTTCTGATCTCCGATCTCGAATGGAGGGATGGCACACGTGTTGAGCAGCTCCGCTCCGGTGATGAGAACCTCTATCTTTCCCGTGGGGTTCCTGGCATCCTCTGTGCCCTCTACCCTATTCCTAACGATTCCGTCGACGGATATGACGCATTCGCGTGTGAAGGTGTTGATAACCGCTTCAAGCTGCTTCGCATCTGTTCCTGCAGGGAGGTCCTCAGGGTCGAAAACGACCTGTGTTATTCCGTACCTGTCGGCGAGATCGATGAATTGTACTCCGCCGTGGTCCCTGGAAAACCTGACCCAACCCTGTAGGCATACCTTCTTTCCGAGATCGGAAATTCTTAGTTCACCACAGGTGTTTGTTCTTCTCATAAGAGCGCCTCTTACAATCGCACGCTACTAATAAGGACCTATAAAAACAAAAGGGCACGCGTCAGTTTTCTGGTATCCTAAACCTTGTTAAATACTAATAAAAAGATTTGTTCATATGAGCATACCAAGCGGAAGAGTCACCGCACTGCTTGTCGTCGCATTTGCGATTTTTGGCTTATTGTCAGTGCCGGTCTCCGAAACAGATGCCGACCATATCGCCGAGATGGATGGCATCACAGTAACGGCTTCTACACTCGACCTGTCGGTCGAGTTGGGGGAAACCAGCGCAATCTACTTCGATCTGTATAACACTGGTTCGAGCGACCGTGTTGTATACATCGAACCGCTGAAGACCTACGGCGACATTCTCCTGACCTTTACAGAGAGCGAGGATGGATCCCCCGGAGACAGAACATATCTGAAAGGAGGAGGCAGCGGATACTTCAGAGCGAACATCTCCCCCTCCGTAGAATGCGATGTGGATGCATACGATTTCTCATTCAGATTCAGATCCCACGACCCGACGAACATTTCACCTGACGAATCTGCGATATCCTCTGTACCGATCAATATCCATGTAACCAATTCCAAAGGCATCTATTATGCCCAAGCGGACGATGTCTCGATCTCCTCCTCGATAGGTGTGATGGAGATCAACGCCGGCGAATCGGCTTCGCTGTATCTGGACGTCAAGAACACACTGAAGGATAGATCGATAGTCGTCTACGTCTACCCCGACGTCAGCAAAGAGATCTCGATAACGTTCCCGGAAGGGCAGAGAGTGCTTCTCAAAGCTGAAGAACTGGGCTACTGTCTGATGAACATAGGTGTTGACCAGTACGCGGAAGAGGATGATTACGACATTTCCTTCAAGATAATGATAAACGACCCTGAAAGGGGGATGGTCATCGAATCCGATGCATCGAATGTGCTTTCAGTGTCTGTCAAATCCGACATCATAAGCGATGACAACTACAACCGTTTCTTCGGATACTTCGAGAACGACCTTCCGTGGATATTCGGGCAATCCTGGTTCTCCGCTCTGATCACGATGATCGCTTTCGTCTGCTTGGCGTATCTGATCGGCCTGAAACTCATACCGCTGATCGTGCGCAAGTATCTCAAGGAGGATGAGGAATTATGAAGTTCGATACAGGAAGGGCAATTTTCGTCCTCATCCTGATATTGGGGCTGGCCGAATGCGCACGCATTCTAGGTATGTCCCCCTACAGCATCACGATATTCAACTACATCGTGTACACAATAATGATGGTGATTTTCTGTTTCATCGTCCTGCTGGTCGCCAGACTGGTCCTGATCAGGGTCCTTGGTTGGATAGACGACTCCACAACGGACGGGTCCAAATCGTCTGTGTACCCGATCCTATCGGTCATGATGAATCTGGTGATCATCCTGTCATTTACCTACGTTATCATGGACAACTTCGGAGTCAATCTGATGGTCATCGTCACCAGTTTGGGAATCGTGGGATTAGCAATCTCATTCGGTGCCCAGTCCACTCTGCAGCAGTTCTTCAGCGGATTCGGCATCATGCTCACGCGCAGTCTAAAGACCGGCGATGTAGTCCGTCTACGCGACAGCGATACCAGGCTGATCGTTCAGTCGATAGGTATGATGACGACCACATTCATGAGCATGGAGAACGCGGAGATCGTCATCATGCCGAACGATGTGGTCGCACAATCCGTGGTCCGCAACATGACGGCTGATGCCAAGAGCTACTGCATAGACCTCATCATGCACTTCAAAGTCGAAAGCATGGACCTTGACGAACTCTATGAACTATTGAAGTCCTCCGCATACGGCGTGGACCATATCGTGATCGACGGAAGTCTGCCCAAACCGAACGTCCAGTTCATGGAATTCGACCAGGACGGAGTGAGGACAAAACTTCAGGCATATCTGGACGACGTCCACTACTATGACGACGTGGTCAGCGACCTCATAAGGAATGTCTCCAGAACGCTGCGCGAACATGGAATGCTACCCAACGGAGGTCCCGACTTCTACATAAGGGATGAGAAGAGAGCAACGGCAATGGAGGCGAAATCATGATCTCCGACAAATCCAAGATAGCTCTGGTAACGGTCACCCTCGTGGCCTGTGTGGTGATTGCACTCTGTGCGAACACCGGCGAGGATGAGAAGACAGGCCCGGTTTCGGGGGCCTCTGCAGAAGGATTGTGGCATCAGACAGAGACGAAGGGTTACTACGACGGAGCGAAGATCACGACCACATTCGCGTCGAACGACCTGACCATTCGTGAATACACGGAGTACACGGCTGACCCGAAGCACTATCTAATATGCTCCCAGAGAGGGTATGAATTCCTGGCATTCCGTGCCGGGGACCGTATAATGTGGAGTTACGAGGCTGAGAACGGATCGTTCCTGAGCATCTCCACCTGCTACGGCGAATGCATCGTGGTGAACGAGATATTCATATCTAAAAGCTCGACCTTGCAGACATACATCAGTTCAAGCGTGTATACCAAGAACAACATAGTCCCGACATGGCTGGATTGGGATTACCAAATCCCCCATCAGAAATGGGTTCTCCATGACGGAGGCGCAGTGTCCGACACCACGACAGCTGAGCTCAGAGGTAAGAGCCTCTACATGCTGGAGAACAGCGGCCCGATATTCAAGGGCGAGATGGAGCAGTCTGTAGGTACGGCCATCTCCACCAAGTCCCTGGCTGGAGTCATCATAGATTTCGACAAGACTACAGGATATCTCCTGGCGCTGGTGCTCGATGACACCGACATCATGTGGAGCCTCACCTACAACGGAAGCACCATAACCATGTCGGCCGTGGATACGTCCGATACCGCAAGCATCGAGGGACTGATCTCGGCCCAGAGGAATTACACCCAGGTCTATGATGCCTCCTTGCCCAAAATAGAGAAACCTGTGTTCACGACAGGAATGGATCTGGAGTTGATCGACACCACCGTCTTCACGAAAGCAGGGGTCTCCAAACTCGGCGCGACGGGAACCGTTTCGTTCGAAAGGACCTACGGCACTGCCTTCTACACCCCTGGACACTTCATAGGGGTCTATGGCAAATATGATGTCAAGATGTATGGTTTCTCGATGCACACGCAGGCTCCGGCAGAATACTTCGTATACTGTGTCTTCCAAGGACTGGTGGATGGCAAGGTCCCCATGACCGGAGGAGGTTTCGGAAGCTACAATTCGGAAACGGGAATAATGGTCTTCGCGATCATGACCGAATCCAACGGCACCCCGGTTATCGTGGAATTTATCTACCGCAACACGTCGATAGGATAACCCCGATACGCCGGGAGGCGATCCTGTGTCTCTATGCAGGGGACACAGAAAACTTTTTCCAAACGACTTATTTTTATTACTCGGACCTGTTCGTCCGGACAGATACGATGACTGACGAGATCTTCAGACATGACGGATACATTTTCGATTTCGAGGCGCACGTAGTCTCCGTTAACGGAGACGATGTTATCCTGGACTGCACCGCGTTCTACCCCGGAGGGGGCGGACAGGTCTGCGATACGGGAATGATCCACAACTGCAAGGTCACGGAGGTCTTCTACAACAAGGACAACGATATCGTACATAAGTGTCCGGGTAACGACCTAAAGGTCGGGGAGATCGTCTGGTGCCAAGTGGATTGGGACAGACGCTACGATCTCATGCAGGGGCATACCGGCGAACACCTCCTGTTCGGTTCGCTGCAAAGGCAGTGCGAGGGGCTCGGCATCGTGAAGATCTTCATCTCCCCCGAAACGAAATACGTCATCGTAAACCAGGACCTCACATGGGACCAGATAAGGGCTGCAGAGGACTTTGCCAACAAGGCGATTGCCGACAACCTGTCCATCACGCACATCATCATGGACAGGGACGACCCTGAACTTGAGAAGGTCAGGATAAAACTTGACAGGATCGGCGAGGACGAGGAGATAACCGTCGTGGCGATCGGGGACATCGATTATTCCGCATGCAGCGGAGTCCATGTCTTGGAGACTTCCGAATTGGGGATGCTGGTCGTGGACCGTAAGGTCAAAGCCGGAAAGGATGGGTACGAGATCCATTTCAAGGTCGGAGAGGCGGCCAAGAAAGCGGCCATAGGGCTTTCCAACATCGCACTGGAGGTCATCGACGTCATAGGGTGCAAGAACGAGGATGCGGCCAAGGCCGTGGCCAACATGAAGCACGGCTCCGAGCTGAAAGACAGGCTGCTCAAGGATGCCACCAAACAGATCGTGAAGAATCTGGTGTCCGAGAATATCAAAGGAACGGAGATATATGCTGCCATCATCCCCGGAGGGGACAGGAACGTACTGAACGACACCATGGAATCCATCAGGTCCAAGGGAGGCGTTGCTATATTTGTGTCCGTATCGGAGACGCTCTCTGTGATGCTGGCATCCGGCTGCAAGGCTGTAGACTGCAAGAAGACCCTGGGCGATGTTCTTTCTCAATTCGGAGGAAGGGGCGGAGGCAAACCGGACTTCTCCCAGGGAGGGGTCCCCGATACATCAAAAGCTGACGATGTGCTGAAAGCTTTGAAGGAAGCGGTCGTGTCTTCGCTATAAATATAAAATAGGACTCAATGAGGGAGTAATATGGGCGGAATGAAGATCAACCCTCGCCAGATGCAGAAGGCCATGAAGCAGATGGGCATCAAGCAGAACAGCATCAACGATGTTGTCGAAGTTGTCATCAGGACAAAGACCAACGAGATTGTCCTCAAGGGTGCTGATGTCGTCTGCGTCGAGATGGGAGGCTCCAAGAGCTATCAGATCTCAGGCCCCGAAACCGTCAGACCCCTCAGTTCGGGCGGTCAGGAGGAATCCGCACCTACAGTCGATTTTGCCTCGTCCGATGTGGACCTTGTCATGAGTCAGACAGGATGCGACAGGGAGAAGGCCATCGAGGCCCTCACAGCCACTGACGGACAGCCTGCAGAGGCGATCCTCAAGATCATGACAGAGTGATACCATGTGTCTAGCAATTCCCGGTAAGATTGTGAAGATCGAGAACGATATGGCGGACGTCGATTTCGGCGGCGTCACCAGGAAGGCCAACGTATCCATGGTCGAGGCCGAAGTGGGCATGTGGGCCGTCATCCATGCAGGATTCGCCATCCAGATAATGGATGAAGAAGATGCTCAAGAGACCATCAGGCTCTGGAACGAGGTCCTCGACAGCGACAAAACCACATACTGCTGATCACTCCACATCATAATCGATGTTGAATGCATTCAGGATACGGAACTGAGTGTCACTCAGTTCGGTCTGCAGAGGTTTCTTCAATTTCGGGACGTTTACCGTCTTGATCGACCTCAGCTCAGCAATCAGCTCCTTGTAGGTCAGCGTCTTGTTCAGCTTCTTATCGTTCATGATGTTCTCGGATGCCATCCTCAGGATCAGTGCGATAAACTGGATGAAGATACGGCTCAGATGATTCACTTCGCTGAACAGGTTCAACGATGAGGTATCGTACTCATTGTACATGTTCTCGAACATGTTGGTGATGGTCCTTCTCTGGATGAATGGGACCATCGCAGTCGACGGATTCCTAGTGAAATTTGAAATGATGGCCGAATAACCAAGGAACTTGTTATGATGGAGGATGGCCTCACTGTTATGCTCCACGACTGTCTTCCCGTTCTCTTCGTCCACAATGAGATAGCGTTCATACAGATCCTTGTGGATTTCATTCTCCCTCCCCGTCTCCAATTCGTATTTGCACATGTTGACTATGGAGATGAATGTGGACAGATCGCCGACAGCCTTGTTCGGATCGAAGAAGACATGGACATAGAACTTCTTCCCATTCACATGATGCATGAATGTCTCGATGAATAGTGGGGTACCGAACAGGGTCCTGTAATTCTCAGGGTTGGTCATCGTGGGCTCGGCCTTCTCGATGATCTCACTGACGAATTCATTGTCTGGACGGGTACGGACGATGAGGTTGCTCTTTGCATACGCAATCAAGGAAGGATCGATCGGTTCGCCCAACTCCTCATCCAGGAATGAAGATAGCTTCGTGAAACTGGCAGGGCTGACATCGTAATCCCCGAATTTGCGCCCGGTCGCCATATTTGATAATTGATAACATAAGGGCGTGTTACCCTTAGTAGCGAAGTATATTTCCATCTTCATCCTGTTGCTCAGATTTCCCAGTTCTATGTTCTGGGTTCTGATATAATCTGATATGTTATAGTTTGTCTCGGTGAAATCGATAGAAGTCACATATGTTTCGTCAGGCTGTATGCGTAGCCTCCATAATGTGAAGAACAGGGAGATCCCGTTGGACGAGATGCTCCCAAGCAGTTCGTTGATCACGTTGGGTGTCAGAGGCTGATTGTAGGGCGTCTTGTTGTTTATCGACCATTGCTTACAAAACTGGAGTTCGCCCCCTTCCGCAGCGAGATAATATGCGACAGACATTATCTTCTTCCAATTATCAGGGAAACACAAAGATAACGTCTCGGACAGGCTGATGTTCTTCGAAATATTGTCGAACATGTCGCAGATGAAATGACCTTTGACCCTGGGGTACTCCCTTGTCCTTACCTTCCTGTTAGGGACTATCTCTCCCGTTTCAGGATCCAGGTGGCCGATGCACTTTCTCTTGTTTACACACTTCTTCTTTTCAGGATCCCACACTGATTCGTTGAGATATGCATATATAGTATTGGTCTTCAAATTCCGAAGGTAAACAATGGAAGACATTATGATTTGTATAATAATTGTATTATACATATATGTTTCCAATTATACATAGGTCTTATCATGTGTTAAGATTTGGCTTAAACCCCTGTTGTTTTGCAAGCCAGCAGTTTGATGACTAAATCAATATTTTTTGGGGGTGGATGAATGTATCATCCAGGATGTTTTAACCAAACCTTTATAAATGTTATAATCTGCTTTCACAGATTCGATTTTGAAACGGGTTATAAAGTACCCTTGCTTTGATACATCCAACCTAACAAAGGTGGTAAAATGCTAAGCAAGGAAGGAGCGGATTTCACAAAAGTCCTCAAACGTTACGATGTGGACATGCAGGTCACATTGACGCCTGAGGAAATGGCAGAGAAGATGTTACCTACAGATGAGGTTTTCAGAAAGGTAGCAGAAGAAGTTCTTCATATGAAATTCAAGACAGTAGGACCTACTGTAATGGAGGCTCTGAAGGTAAGGGAGCCTCTCGACATCATCAACAACGGACTCGTCGCTGGAATGGAATGCGTCGCAAAACTGTACGCAGAGCACGTCTACTTCCTCCCCGAGATCATGATGGCCGCAAAGACCATGGAGATCGGAATCGCAATCGCAGAGAAGCAGGTCCCCGGAGGACGTGAGTCCAAGGGATCCGTCGTCATGCACGCGGCAGAGGGAGACCCCCACGACATCGGTAAGAACATCGCAGCAGTGATGGTCAGGTCCTCAGGATACGATGTCATCGATATGGGACGTGACGTACCTATCGTCGACTTCGTTGCAAAGGTAGAGGAGGTCAAGCCCCTCTTCGCCAGCGGAACAGCACTCATGACCACCACCATGTCCGCATTCCCCACAGAGGCAAAGATGCTCATGGAGAAGGGAATCAACATCCCCCTGATGGGATGCGGTGGAGCAGTCAACAGGGAGTACGCCAACTCTTACGACCTAGGAATCTACTCCGAGAAGGCACCCCAGACCCCCTTGATCGCAGAGAAGATCAGGCAGGGATACGACTGGAAGAGAATCAGAGAAGAGTGGGACAGCATCGTAGGAGGTCAGTGAGATGGCAACAGTTACAAGATACACAAAGATGGCATATGACTGCGCAGACGACATGGTATTCGGACACGCAAAACAGCCCGTTACATACGGATTCGGACTCAAACTCGGTGCAGGATACGTCGTTCCTGAGATCAACTACGCTCCCAGGCCCGGAACCGAGAAGGACCCCGAGAGACTCAGAAAAGAGTACGTCGACTACATCACAAAGGATATCCTCGACAGGGCAATCACCGTCGGATTCCCCAACGTACAGCTTGAGACCGAGTGGGTCTCCCAGATGAACCAGGCAAAGCTGTCCGCACCCGTCGTTGCCGGACAGGAAGAGATGTGTGAGAAGTACCACGAGGAGTACGGACTCAACTGCGGTACCAGGCAGACCATCCCCGACCAGCGTGAGGCCGACCACGGACTCAGGCCCGGAATGGACGAGGCCCACGCATACCCCGAGAAGTTCTTCGAGTGCTGCGACATCGCATGTGAGAACGGATGCGACAACCTGTCCGTCGAGTCTGTCGGTGGAAAGGAATTCGCAGACTACGCAGTCACGAACGGAGACATCGTCGCCTTCCTCTTCGGAGTAGGTTACCTCGGATCCATCGACATGACCTGGTGCTGGTCACAGATGGTCGACATCTGTAAGAAGAACCACAGCACACCTGGCGGAGACACCAACTGTTCCGGTGCGAACGTTTCCATGTTCATGGCCGGCGGAATGATGGACCAGGATGTTCAGAGGACCTTCTCTGCAGTCACCCGTGCAATCTCAGCCGCAAGGACTCTCTGCGCATGGGAATGCGGAGCACTCGGACCCGACAAAGACTGCGGTTACGAGGGACCCATCGTCAAGGCAATCGCCGGAAAGCCCACCACCCAGGAGGGAAAGAACTGCCAGTGCGCACACTGCGATCTTCAGGGTAACCTCATTGCACAGTGCTGTGACCTCTGGTCCAACGAGTCTGTCGAGTATCACCCCGAGTTCGGAGGAACCTCCGTCCAGTGCTGGTTCGGATCCATCGGATACGAGGCAGCTTTGATGAACACCGCCATCCAGCTCAAGCAGGAGAAGACCCTCAGGGACCTGTACATGTACGCTGACAGATACAGAGGACCCGAGGCATACATCCTCGCCTACGACCACGCATACGAGATCGGACAGGCCATCGCCGAGAACGGAAACGACCTGTACCTCAGGTCCAAGGCAGCCGGAGTCAAGGCAGCAGAGATCCTCCTCAAAGGATACGAGTCCAAGGAACTCGCACTCACTGTCAAGCAGCTCGAGACCCTCCAGGACATCCACAAGAAGCTCACAGCCCTCCCCGACGACACCGACAAGTTCGTAGAGTGGGCAACCAAAGAGTTCAAGGACATCGTCCCCAACTTCAACCTCAAGAACTACGACCTCTGAGTCGTAGCTCACTAAAACCACTTACCTTCCCCTTTCAAACGGGGAGGGCTCCTTTTCCCAAAATAGTTCGAATGAACATACTTTTTCGAGCAAAAAGTAATACTTAACAAACAAATTTTTACGTTACCTTTTTTAATGGAGTAGTCCTAATAGTATTAACGGCATATGATTCCATTAAAAAGAACGGGTGTGCCGCGTCATTGAACTGGCCCTACTACCACAACTTGCCTTGTCGGGACAGATCGGTGAAGGCCTCATCTCCACCCTCCTTCGGAGGTGAGGCCACCCGCATTTCTGATTTTTTACTTACAAAATCGATTGTCATTTCTACCTATTTTATCAGGAAAGATCGAAATAATGCATTGAATGGGCAGGATTGCATAGAAGCCTGACCAGATATTGCCTGGTTTATTCAAATGCTGATTAAAGATTAACTTTATTTAAATAAAACAACGCCCCTAAACGTGATTCGATTTAGTGAGGGGTTTGTTTGAAGATACCGTGCGTCGAACAGCATGATTCTTCCGATTGCGGAGTTGCTTGCGTAGTAAGCATATGCTCATACTACGGCAAGTATGTCACAATCGCCCAACTGAGAGACATCATGGGTACCGATGCTTACGGAACCACGATCGATGGACTCAACAAAGGGCTGCAATCCCTTGGGTTCGATTCCAGACCCATCTACATCAGTTCGGATTCTTTTGCCCATGACGACTTCACACTCCCTGCCATCGCCAGACTGGTGCGTGAGGACGGAACCGCCCACTATGTGGCAGTTTACAGCATAAAGAGGAACAGAGTCTTCTACATGGATCCGGACACGGGTAAAGTCGTCAAGAAAACATTGGATGAGTTCAATGAGGACTTCGACGGCGGACTCATAATGATGGTCCCGAAGGAAGAATTCATAAAGACCAGGGAGAAGAGCAGAACGCTGTTCGGCACATTCTCCAAGATGATGAGGGCACACAAAGGTCTTTTCATCATGGCCATCATCATGTCCGTCCTGATCACTATCTTCGGTATCCTGATAGCGATGTTCAACAAGACTCTGGTGGATGAGATCATCCCCTACCAGGAGGACAATCAACTGCTGCTGTTCGGTATAGTTCTGATTGCGATTGTCTGTACGAACATCATCGTTTCTGCATTTAGGTCGCACATGGTCCTCTACCTTTCGCAGAAGGTCGACATCCCTCTCATGCTGGGATACTTCGACCACGTTTTCAAACTCCCTATCAGGTTCTTCGAATCCAGAAGGACTGGAGACATCGTCACCAGATTCCAGGACGCGGGAACCGTCAAAGACATTCTAACCAACACTGCTCTGACGGTCGTCATCGATGCCGCCATGGTCATAATTGTCGGTGTGGTGCTGGCCTTCCAATCCATAGATCTGTTCTGGATTGTCCTGATAATGGCCATCCTGAGCAGTGTTCTGATGTTCGCGTTCAGGGCACCTTACAAAAAACTGAACAGGAAATCGATGGAACAGAATGCGAGGCTCAACTCCCAGATCATCGAATCACTGAACAATGTCGCAACGATCAAAACCAATGTCTCCGAGGAACACTCAATGGAAAAGATCGAGACCGAGTTCATCAAGTCACTCCGCATACAGTTTGACGGAGGGGTGCTGAACAACATCCAATCATCCCTTTCAGGAGCCATAACGAACATAGGCAATCTTGCATTGATCCTTTTCGGAGGATATCTCACAATACAGGGCAGCATCACACTCGGTACTCTCATGGCATTCACATCACTGGCGGGATACTTCATCGACCCCATAGGCAGGCTCATAGGGATGCAGCTGAGCATCCAGGAAGCGGACATCTCGCTGAAACGTCTCTCAGAGATCTACGACATCGACGAAGAGAACGAGATCGAGGACGGAAAGGACCTGCTTGAGGACCCCATCGAGGACATCGAGGTTTGCGACGTGACATTTGGGTACGGAACAAGGCCCCCAGTGCTCGAAGGCGTAAACATCCATATCGGCAAAGGCGAGAAGATTGCGATTGTCGGAAGGTCAGGATGCGGCAAGACTACCCTGTCCAAGCTCATACTCAAGTTCTACAGCCCCCAGTCCGGTACCGTAAAGGTCAACGGACGCAACATCGAGGAGATAGACTCGTTCTCTCTGAGGAAACGCATAGGATGCGTCCCCCAGGACATCAGGACATTCAGCGGTTCTCTGCGTGAGAACCTGCTTCTCGGAGGGTACTCCAGCAAGGAAGAGATGGACAGGGCGTGCGAAATCGCGGGCTGTACCGAATTCATAAAAAGACTCCCAGCGGGATACGACACCTTCCTCGATGAGACAGGCGGAGGACTGTCGGGAGGAGAGAAACAGAGGCTGATCCTGGCAAGGGCCATCCTCAGAAACCCGGACTTCCTCATAATGGACGAAGCCACCAGCAACATGGACTACGTCACGGAGAAGACAACCTTCGACCTCATATTCAAAAAGCTGGCGGACTGCCCGATGCTCATCATAGCCCACAGGCTCAGTACCATCCGCAACTGCGACAGGATCTACATGATGGATTCTGGAAAGGTTGTCGAATCTGGAACGCACGATGAACTTCTGGCGCTCCGCGGCGCATATTACGAACTATGGTCCACACAGACCGGCGAGATCAACGTCGGAGAGAAGAAGTCCGAAGAGACCAGGATCATGGAGAGAGATGAGACCACGATAGGATACGAAGATCCTTCCGTGGATAAGGCTGAAATAACTTCGGAAGAAAAGAAAACAAACGATTTAGACGAAATAGGAGAAATAACATATGAATGAGATAAAAATCGCAGAAGACAAGAACGTGACATTCAACAACGTCATCTCCAGGATACTGGAAGGCATCGATGAGGATACCATCCAGAAATCGGCCAAGATGTTCGAGTCCTATCTGAAGAAGGAGAACCTGAAACCCTACGGACCCCTTATCGTCCGTGACACGACAAAGATCATGGGCAAGGAGTCTACCCACGACTCCGAAATGCTCATCCAACTCAAGGAGGCGCCCGCGAATGTTGCCAACCCCTACAGTTTCGAACCCAAGATCAGGCTCGAGAAATGCCTCATGGCAAGATACACCGGACCTATTGACAAAATGATCATGGCATACTCTAAGATGCAGGTCTATGCATTCGAGCACGACCTTACCCTCGGATCGGTGTTCTACACTGTTCTGAACCCCGCCGAGGAAGGCAAGGAATTCGTCGCCGATATTTTCAACGAGGTAATCTGATGGCAACTTTGGGGGATTACAAGCTTCAGGGACTGAAGGACAGCCGCCTATTCTACATGCGCAATCCCCCGAAGTTCATGTACTATACCATACTAATCATAGTACTGATCCTCATAGGGGTCGCGGTATGGTCGTGCACGGCCGTCAAGGCCGAAGAGGTGGAGAACTCCGGGATCGTGGTCGATTCTGGAGTGAAATCCATCACCAACGATGTCGCAGGCACCATAATAGAGGTGTATGCGAGAGAAGGAGATCTTGTAGCAAAGGATGACATCCTCTTCGTGCTGGATTCTTCCGTCGCAGAGGCGGAACGCAGGAATTACGAGAATTCGCTGAAGCACTATGAGAACAGACTGTCCCTTATCAGCGAATTCATGGATGCGGTCGAGAACGACAAACCGAATCCATTCGTCAACATGGGAGACGAGAGGGAGTTCTATGAGATGATGAAGTCGTACGAGAACGAACTCGAACAGACGACATATGCGGATCAGAAAGAAACTGTACGCATGAAATATCTCAACAATCTGTATTCCCAGAAGACCTCTGCAGAGAAGGACATCAAAAGCGGACTCATGTATCAGGAGCTATACAATGCCAGTGTGGAAAAGATAAGCAAGATCAACAGACTTCTGGCCGCGGCCTCTGAACCGGGTCCGGGCAACAATCCGTTCGTTAGGTCATCGGAGAAGGACTTCTATGAAATCTATGCCGATTTCTATCAGTTATGTATTGACGCTTCTTTTATCCCTGAATACGGCACCTATTACAAAATGAGCACCATTAAGGACTTCTACAATACTTGGTACAACACGAAGGCCAATCTGGAAAAAGAGCTTATTCAATACGACTCATACGTAAAACAGGGCGAAAAGGCGGAGGACAGGCTTGAGAGGATCGATACCATGATCAACTCCCTCAATAGGGATACCACTTCCAATCCTTTCATAGGCAGTTCCACGGAGCCGGTAGAAGTCGAATTCTACGATCTGTTCAATCAATACCTCTCCGAATACAACCAGAACAATCTGGACAACAAGCAGGAGTATGTGAAGCTGAAGTATCTTTCATCGATTAGAAGCGAGAACAGCAATGCCAAGGACCAGACTGTCCAGCTCAAGGCGCAGATCGCTTCGGCTGAAGCGAACATCGCGAAGTATACCATAAAGGCGGCGAACACCGGAACGGTCCACTATGACCTGGATATCGAAGTTGGTTCCTATGTGCAGACCGGAGCGGCCATCGGTAACATCAACAGCGGTTCGGACAAGCAGATCGAGATGGTCGTCAACGCCCATGACAGGGTAAGGCTTGCAGTCGGACAGGAATGCAGATTCACCGTCGATGGGCTCCTGCAGACCGAGTTCGGATGCGTTAACGGAAAGATACACTCCATCGCGGACGATGCCACCATTACCAAAGAGGGTGCGTTCTTCAAGATCAGAGTATCCTTCGATGATCAGGCCCTGATCGATGACAAGGGCAACCAGATCGAGATACTGAACGGTATGTCCGTAAAGACCTGGACCATATACGAGAAGAACACCTATATGGACTACTTCCTGGACGGATTGGGATTCTGAGGGGCTGAAACATGAATGAAAGAGTCCTATCGCACCCAAAAAGGAGAACAGCTGGGAAACCTGGTGGCCGGACGGCCGCTGAGTACAAGCGCATGCTGACAGGGATTGCGATCCTGGCGATATTTGCGATGATAGCATCGTCGCTGATATACCCTGGACAGACCAATGCGGATGGTGACCTTCCGTCAGGAACCTGCGGAGGACTCCACTGGGAACTCAAAGATATTACAGAAACAACAGAGCCCACGGACGATTACCTCTTAGAGATAACTAAAGAAGATGGGGACAACGGATATATGGCGGATTACACCGCTGACAACCCCGCTCCGTGGAAGAGCGACACATACAAATCAAAAATCACTAAGATCACTGTCGGGCTTGGAGCGATCACTATAGGAGCGTATGCATTCTTCGGACTCGAAAATGTTACAACCATCGGGTTCGGCGGAGCAGATCAAATACAATCCATCGGAGATTACGCGTTCAAAGATTGCGTACAACTGGGTAATCTACAACTACAAAACCTCACTAGTCTTGAGTCGATAGGAGCATATGCATTCGCCAATTGCAGCGCGTTGACCGGATCTCTTACTTTCCCACAGAATATCACAACAATCAGTCAATATGCATTCAATGCATGCAGTGGATTGACCGGCACCCTCAGTCTTCCAGAGGAGTTGATCAACATCGAAGACAGGGCGTTCGAGAACTGTCGCTTTACTGAAACGCTCAAGACGCCCTATTCTCTCGAAAAAATAGGAGCGTATGCATTTACCGGCTGCAAATTCAATAGTCTCACTCTTTCTGATTCAGTGTTGTATATCGGCGAACATGCATTCGAGAACGTCCCTTTCTTATGCGAATTCAAATTTCCAGGGCACATCGAATTTATCGGCGAACATGCTTTCAATGGATCTACTTTCACAGGAACGCCAGTGATACCAGGAACCTTGAAGACGATAGAGAATCATGCTTTCTACAATTGTTATAAAGCCAATGATAATCCGCCCGATCTTATGATACCGAATGGTGTGCAAAGAATGGGCGCTTCCGCATTCGGGAAATGTGTATTCAATAAGCTGACAGTGAATGCCGATTTAATAGGTGTGACCGAGCCTTTTTCCCATAGTGAATTCAAGGGCGGTTTGGAAATACCGGATAGCACTAAAAGAATCCAAAGCAATCTCTACAAATATGCCATATTCCACGGGGTACTGTACATACCCTGCAGCGTAACAACGATCAGCAGTACAGCTTTTCAGTGTAGCACCTTCTATGGAGAATATAAGGATGGAAAAAGTGTGAAGCACGTGATCTCTGATTCCGTTACAACCATCAATGATAGTGCTTTCAGCTCTTGTAAGTTTTATGATGGAAAAGGTACACAGACTGCGGGAGAACTCGTGATTTCTATAAATATAACGACAGTGGGTGGTTCTGCGTTTAGAAATTGCACAGCGGTGGTGGATTACTTGATCCTGTCATCCAATGTAAGCAGTATCGGAGGGGATGCGTTTAATTTCGATCTGAAAAAGTTGACGGTGAGTAAAGAGTGTAAGGGCATTTCCAACACTGCCTTCCAATTCCCCTATCCCCAGACTGACTATGAGTTCTACAAATCAGATGGGATAACAAAGATCACGGACTTTAGCAGCGCTGATTTCCTGGGCCATACTTTCAAATTAAAGGAAAATACAAATCGCGTCATGGTTGCCGAACAGGGAGAGACCAAGGAACACAAGGTCACATACGATCAGGCCGAAGGTAAGGGCACGGTCCCCATTCCAACATATTACTTTGAAGGGTATGAGTTCGCCGTCTATGACTACACCGGGACCAGGGAGGGGTATCTCTTCAAAGGATGGCTGTGGGATGGAAAGGTCTATGAGAAAGGCCAAACCATCACAATGGGCGAATCAGACATCACTTTCGTAGCCCAATGGAAAGAGGGACACTATGTGTACTACGACATAGACGGTGGCAGCGGAAAAGCTCCGGATAGCGACTATGTGGACACGGGAAGCAGTTTCACCGTCAAAGGTTATACCGGTACGAAGACCGGGTACTCCTTCGAAGGGTGGACCTGCAACGGGGTAACTTACAAAGTAGGCGCCCATGTTACGATGGGATCGTCGAATATGGTGCTGATCGCAAAATGGATACCGGTGCATAAGGTCTCATACGACATCGACGGCGGATCAGGTTCGAAACCATCTGACTCATTGGTAGAGGAGGGTGCGGAATTCCATCTGAAGAGTTACTCCGGAACAAAGACCGGATGCCTCTATGAAGGATGGATCTACGACGGGAAGATCTACAAGGCTGGCGACACCATCACCATGGGGAAGAAGGACATAACCATCCTAGCAGTGTGGACGGAGACTCACAGCGTCACCTACGACCTCAACGGAGGATCCGGTACGGCACCTACACAATCGGATGTCGCCAAAGGTCATACCTTCATCGTCAAAGGCTGCACGGCGACCAAAGAAGGTTTTGTATTCAAAGGATGGTCCTACGACCGCCTCACTTTCCAGGAAGGCGACGTCATAACGATGGAGCTGGAGGACATCACCCTCAAGGCCATATGGAAGAAAGGACTCCCCACGCATAAGGTCACTTACGACCTCGACGGAGGATCCGGGACCGCACCGGTACAGCCTGATGTGGAGGAAGGCAAGACCTTCACCATCAAGATATACTCCGGGAAGAAGGAGGGCTACGTGTTCAAGGGATGGTCCTATGACGATAAGACGTACAACATGGGCGGGACGATCACCATGGGAACCAAGGACATAGTCCTCAAGGCAGTCTGGGGAGATGCGGATCCCGAGGAGAAAGATGATTATTCGAAGTTCCTGATCCCAATCGCGGTGGCCGCCGGCGCAGTAGCGGCGCTGATGATCGGCATATCGATAGTCAGGAGGCCCTGAACTATATTAAAATAGAGTTGGGCCCAGTCGTACGTCGACTGGATGCCCTATCCAAAACTTTATAAAGAAGTACAGAAATGGAAATTAAATCGAGAGCAAACGAAGACCCCAATGCCTGTGAAACAGTACAGACCGTGGGAAAAAGATCGCAGAAAAGAGAGAACTGTGATGATCAGGAGGAACGCAGATGGAGAATGCAACGCATGAAATGAAGATGCCCACGAACTACGTGGACATGAGCGAGAGTGAGATGGAATTCGACGGAGGATGGAGCTGGGGCAAGTTCTTCGCCACCGTGGCCATAGTCGGCGTGGCCATCGCCTGTTGCGGTGTGGCCGGGGTATTGGTAGGTGCCATGGCCGGCAGCATGGCCCTGATAGCGGGATCCGGAGCAGTATTAGGCATCGGCAGCATCGTCGCTGCTGTCGGAGGCGTCGGAACGTTGGCGGTCGATCTGTCATCCCCCTCGCCATCGCAGTGACGGACCCCTCCTAGAATAGGAATAAAAAACCGAGGAGGCAAGGATATAATGTATGCGACCAATGGATTGAAGCTGCCCACAAATTACTTGGACATGAGCGAGACCGATATGCAATACGACGGAGGGTGGAGCTGGAAAGCGACACTGTGGACCTGCGTGGCCGCAGCGGCACTGGGAGTGATCATAGCCGCAGCCGTCGCAATGCCGCTGGCTGCCGGTATCGTAGTCGGGACCATCGCTTTCGGTGTCGGATGCTTCGCAGCGGCGAAGCTCGGAATGGAGCTGGAAAGGGAGTGGAACTCACCCCCGTCGGGATCGGAGGTTTGAGAATGAACAATGCTGCGTACGCGATGAAGATGCCCACAAGCTACGTGGAGATGACATCCACCGATCTGGAATACGACGGAGGGTGGAGCTGGAAGAAGTTCTGGTCCGGTATGGCGATAGCGTCCCTTGTCGTCGCAGCGGTCTTCGCACCGATGGCAGCCGCAGGTTACTATGCAAGCCTTTCTACCCTGTTCACTGTGGGAACCATAGGAACGAGTGTGGCCGCAACAGGCCTGTTCGCAGCGGCCTGCGGGGAGTGCTACTACGAGAACCCCAACCACAGCAGCTGAACTTCGAGTAAGTAAGGGATCAGTCTCAAAAGGATCGAAAGAGGGATCGGTAGGATGTACGCAACAAAGGAAATGAAAATGCCCACAAACTATGTGGACATGTCTGCAGCTGAAATGGAATTCGACGGCGGATGGAGCTGGAAGACATTCTTTACGGCAGTGGCTATAGTCGGAGCTGTTGCCATCGGAGCCGGTGCAGGACTCTTATTGGCGGGGAGCATTGTCGGTCTTGCCGGAGGAGCCGCGGCATCAGGTTTGGTCGCAGCAGGAGGCATCACCCTGGCTGCTGGAGCGGCCGTAGGAGCAATCGGATTCTTCTCCATACCAGGCAATTCTGCCAGCGGCCCAGATGAGGGACCAGGCTATTAAGCCTAAGCTATGCAGAACACCAACAACCGATCTGGCGTTCGACGCTGCACGGAGCTTGGGTAAGGTCTAGATTCCGGTATGGCTGATATAGTAAGTTAAATGTTGATTAAATGGTGAAGATTCAGTTCCCGCCACCTTTATCATCTGTCCATCGACAGAACCGATGGACAGTATTATATACATCCCCGATATCCCCTGTATTGGCATGACGGCCATAGCGGAGGAGTCACACCCGGTCCCATTCCGAACCCGGCAGTAAAGCCCTCCCGCGTACCTGTCTGTACTGTATTGCGCAAGCGTACGGGAACTCAGGCACGCTGTCAGCCACTTATCATTCTCATCTGATGGACGGGAGTCTCGATCCATTCGACGATTGCGACCACTTATATTATTATAAAGAGAACAGATGACTGAACAATGATTCTGATAAAGCTTGGCGGAAGCGTCATCACAGACAAATCCGAATACAAGAAGTTCAACAGGGAGCAGACGGCCAGACTCTGTGCCGAGATAGCAGCGTCCGGTAAAGGCGTGCTTGTGGTTCACGGGGCCGGCTCCTATGGACATGTTCTTTCCAAGCAATACCAATTGCAGCATGGCCTCCAGGATTTCAGACAGATCCCTGCAGTGGCTCAGGTGCAGCATGACGTCAGAGAACTCAGCCTGAATGTCGTCGAAGAGATGATCAAGGTCGGAATGCCGGCGGTCTCCGTACCCCCGGGATCCTGCTTCGTCATGGACAACGGGAGACTTATCGTGGACAACCCTGAATCGATCAAAGCCTTGGCCCATATCGGTGTGATGCCGGTTCTGTTCGGCGATGTGGTGGCAGATCGTTCCAAAGGGTTCGGGATATGCTCGGGAGATCAGGCGATGGAGGCTCTAGCGAAGATTTTCAAACCGGACAGGATAGTATTCGTATCCGATGTTGACGGATTATACACATCCGACCCCAAAAAGGATGAGAACGCTAAGCTCATACCTGAAGTTGATGGAAAGATGCTGGACAAACTGGACAGCGAACTCACGGTGGCCGATGTCACCGGAGGCATCCGCGGTAAGGTCGATGAGATGCTGAAGATCTGCGGGGACAGCGGAGAATGCATCCTGGTCAACGGAACCGTCCCAGGAAGACTGCTGTCGCTGCTGAGGGGCGAGGATGTCCCCTGCACAAAGGTAAGACCGTGATAATATGGCGATAAAGGACAGAAAAGCTGATCACATCAGGATTTGCAAAGGTGAGCGCGTAGCACCGGGATACTGCTACTGGGATGACATCAGGCTCGTCCACAATGCACTCCCTGAACTCAACGCCGATGATGTGGACATGAGCTGTTGCCTCTTCGGCAAGAAGTTAGAGGTTCCTCTGATCGTGACGGCCATCACCGGCGGTTTTGCAGGAGCGAAGAAGATCAACTCCAACATCGCGAAGGCATGCGCCGATCTCGGGATCGGAATGGGAGTCGGAAGCGAAAGGGCCGGAGTCATGGGCGTATCTCCTGAAAGCTACTCGGTGATCAAGGATTACGATATCCCCTTGGTCATTGGCAACATAGGTGCAGTCCAGCTCATAGAGCAGAAGAGCGGCAAGAAGTATGACGAGGAGATGATCGAAAAGGCTGTGGACCTAATCGACGCAGACATTCTTGCTATACACCTTAATCCTCTCCAAGAAATGGTACAACCGGAAGGGGACACCAATTTCGAAGGTTGCTGGGATGCCATCCGCGACATCGCCAGAAAAGGCCCGGTCATGGTGAAGGAAACCGGAGCTGGAATCTCTAAACATGTCGTTGACAGGCTCAAAGGCATCGGAGTCCAAGGGGTTGACATCGCAGGAATGGGAGGCACCAGCTTCTCTGCGGTAGAATTCTATCGCGCGTTGGACAGCGAGGATACTGTCAGGGCGAACATCGGGGACACCTTCTTCGACTGGGGCATACCTGCGCCGGCTTCGCTGATGCAATGCAGAGATTCAGGGCTGTCCATCATCGCATCCGGAGGTGTACTGGACGGAATCCATGTAGCATCCTCGATAGCAATGGGTGCTAACGCAGCCGGTATCGCCAATGTGATACTCAAGGATGCGACCGAATCCGCTGCTGCGGTAAAGGAAAAACTAACAATCATCAAAGAGGAACTCAGGACCGCGATGGTCCTTACGGGATCCAAGAACCTGAAACAGCTTTCAAAGGCCCGCTACGTAGTACTGGGCGAGACCAAGGAATGGATGGACCAACTATGATTGACGCCAAGGAATACCTTAAGAAGATGTCCGCAGAATTGGACGGACCTATCAAGAGTTACATCGGAGACGAGGAACCCAAGATCCTCATGGACGCTTCCAAGCAATACCCGTACGCGGGAGGGAAGAGAATGCGCCCCGCTATGGCCGTTGCATGCTGCAAGGCCGTCGGAGGAGATGCTTCCAAAGCGGTCCCCTTGGCTGTAGCCATCGAGTACATCCACAATTTCACCCTAATCCACGATGACCTCATGGACGGAGATGAGAAGCGCAGAGGAATGACGACCATCCATGTCGGATACGGCATGCCGACAGCGGTACTTGCCGGAGATGCCCTCTTCGCCAAGGCATACCAGATCATCGCCAACCTCGATGTCCCCGCCGAGAAGATGAGAGACACTCTGAAATACGTCGCCCAGGCCGTATGGGACCTTGCCCGCGGTCAGCAGATGGATATCAACAACGAAGGGCAGATAGTTTCCGAAGAGGTTTACCTTGAAACGATCAAGCTGAAAACAAGCGTCCTCTTCGCCGCCGCTGCGGCTGGAGGAGCGATCATCGGAGGTGCCAAACCAGAAGAGGTCCAGGCCATCAACGAGTACGCCATCGAGCTCGGTCTGGGATTCCAGATGTTCGATGATTACCTCGGTGTCGCAGGAGACTCCAGCAAGACCGGGAAATCCGTCGGGAACGATATACGCAAGGGAAAATGCACATGCATGGTGACAAACACCATCGCCAACCTCAAGGACCCCGAGCTTCTGGCTGAATTCAAATCCATCCTCGGGAACCTCGATGCCACCGACGAACAATGTGCCCGTGCGAAGAAGATCATGGAGGACGTCGGTGCGATCGATTACAACCTCAACTTGGCAAAACAGAAAGTGGAGAATGCGATCGCGAAGATCCAATTCCTTCCCGACAGCGAAGAGAAGAAATTCATGATTGCCCTTGCCAGATACGCAATCGACAGAGATGTCTGATCAAGGATCGGAGATTCCGTTCTCTGTTATGCGGTAAAGCGCAGACCTCCCTTCGGGGAGGCTCCTGTGCTTCATTATTACGGCAGCGCGTCTGCCTTCCGTCCTCTTATCCAAACGAATTATGGTTTTTGCGTTGTGATGGAGAGCATGCCCTCCTAAGAATTCCACACCGCCCGTGGTTATATTGGAATAGACCTGCGACGTCAGCATTATGGCGATCTCGTACTGACGGGCCATGTTCAACAGGACCTCGGTCTGCCTGATGAAATCGTTCCTAACATAGCTGTCCTCGTAATTGAAACGGTAGAACATCGTGAGGGAATCGATTATGACCATGGATATCGTGCCCGTTGCCGCAAGTTTCTCTATCTTGTCGATGCGGTCTGACTGCTCAGAGAAGCTGTGCACCTCGAACACCAGGAGATTCTTTATGCTCTCCTCATGCCCCTTGAATACCTGACTCAGACGCTCGGATGAGAGGCCCTCGGAATCGATGTAGGCCACCTTGTCACCGTTGATGGCGACGTTGCGGGCTAGCTGCAGACATACATTCGTCTTACCGGCACCGGCCTCTCCGTAAATCAGGGTCACGCTTCCCTTCTCGATACCCCCTCCTAAAAGGGAATCGAAATTAGAGCATCCCAATGGTATTCTTTCCACGGACCCCAATCAGCAAATCGCAATAAAAAAAGAATGGGGGATGGACCCCCAAAGGTTTCATTCGTTCTTCTTGTCTTCAGAAGAGGATTCCTTGACAGGCTTGACGTCATCGATGCTGTAATCGACTCCTTCCTGGTATTGCTCCCCTTTCTTGACATACATCGGTATGGCGATGATGAACATCACACCAGCAATGATCAGGGCGATGACGACGATCGCTGCGACGATGAATATGATGAGAGTCACTGCAGCCTCGAGGATGGCAGGGTTCGTAAGTGCCCAGACCACGAGCGCGATGAGTGCGATGACTCCGACCGCAAGAAGGACCAATCCTAGGCCGGACTTGCCCGTTCCAATCTTCTTCGTATTAGATGCTTCTGCCATTTGTTTTCACCTCAGCTGTTGTTGGACGGCAGGTACGGAATCAGTGCGTTCGCAAGATCCTGTAAGGTCAGCGACTGTATGACTATCTTTCCGGGTCCAGTAAGAGTGGTAACGAAAAGTCCCTCTCCTCCGAACAGAGACGTCTTGATTCCTCCCGCGGCAGAGATATCATACGATACTGTGTCCTCCCAAGCGACCGCATTGGCCGTGGAGACCTTGTACTGCTCTCCGGGCTTCAGCTCGACGACGTTCAGGTCACCGCATGCCGCTACGAATGCCATTCCGTTTCCGGACAGCTTCTGAAGGATGAATCCTTCTCCTCCGAAGAATGCCGCTCCGATCTTCTTCTGGAATGCCATGTCGAGTTTGACACTGGGCTCTGCTCCCAGATATCCTGTCTTCTGTACAATCCAGCCTCCCTTTCCAACATCGATATCCAGGATCTTTCCGGGGACCTTTCCTCCGAGTCCAACGATACCAGTGCTGTTCTGAGGGGTATACTTGACGAGGAACAATGACGATCCGGACAGGCTGCGCTTGAGACCGGACATAAAGCCGCCCTCCATGACTGCCTCCATCCTCATGTTCCCTGTCATGTATGCCATGGCCCCGGCAACCGAGTTGAGTGTCTCTCCGGGATTGAGCTCCACGTTGACGAACTGGAGATTGTCTCCTGTGATAGTATATTTCATATATATCGGAAGAGGAATTGAGATATACACAATTAAAGATTTGTGATATGATGCTCGAAAAAAACGTCATTCATGGAGCTGAGGCCTCTATATCCTTCACTGAGTTCCTCGGACGCGAAGCACTGGTGAAGACCAGACCAGCCAAGTCCTACAGGCTTCCGGAGATTGACACGCATATCAGGAACGTCAGGACACGCAACGAGGCTCGCATCATGCATGACGCAAGGGCTGCCGGGGTCAGGACGCCATGCATCTACGACATCGACCTCAATGAGAGCTCCATCACCATGGAGTACATCAACGGACCTTCGGTCAAGAGTGTCCTGGATGAGGAATCGGCGAGAGCGGATGAGATCTGCAGGAAGATCGGGGAATCCATCGCCAGACTGCATTCGGCGGGCATCTGCCACGGGGATCTGACCACTTCTAACATGATCCTGGAAGGCGATGAGGTCTGTTTCATCGACTTCTCTATGGGCTGCGCCAATGCAGAGCTCGAGGACATAGGGGTGGACCTAAGACTGCTGGAAAGAGCGTTCAGTTCCGCGCATGTAGGTCTGGAATCTTCCTTCGACGTTCTGATGAAGACCTATTACGACAACGTTCAGAATGCCAAACAGGTGAAGAAGAAACTCACCGACATCAAGAACAGGGCGAGATACACATGAAACTCAAGGTAATCACATCCAATCCTGGAAAGGTCGCCGAATACCAGAAGGCGTTCGATGAGCTGGGCATCGAGATGGAGCATTACAGGCTCCCATACGATGAGGTCCAGACCAGCGATCTTGAAGAAGTTGTAAACAAAGGGATGGATGAGATCATCTCCAAAGGTGTAAGGAACTTCATAGTGGACGATACAGGTCTTTTCATAGATTCTCTCAAGGGCTTCCCAGGCGTCTGGTCAGCATATGCTCAGAAGACCATAGGGAACAAAGGCATACTGAAACTCATGGACGGGGTTGAGGATCGCGGAGCAGAGTTCAGATGCTGCATCGGATGCGACATCGACGGCGAACGCATAGTGGTCGTCGGAGTGTGCCGCGGATACATTACAGAATCCGAGAAGGGGGCTGACGGATTCGGATTCGACCCCATATTCTCGCCGGACGGAAAACTCACATTCGCTGAGATGTCTATAGAGGACAAGAACCTGATCTCACACCGCGGAAATGCGGTCAGACTTCTGATTCAGCAGTTGAATAAGTAAAAGAAATAAGGTGTTTTACCAAGGGAGTCCTCAGAACTGGACTCCGATGATACAGACGGCCAATGCCATGGCGAGATACATCAGGTATGTTCCTGCCATTGATTTGACCTCGATGAGCTCAGGGTGAAGACCTAGGGCTCCTGCGATCTTCCTGATGAGGAAGAGTCCGGCGAACGAGATGATGGTCGCGATTATGGAGGACAGGTAGAAACCGTTACTCTCCATCGGGGCTACTTTGATGATGATTGCGCCGATGATGCCGATTACGACTGCCATTCCCATGGAAAGGAAGAATATCCTGGACGAATAGGTCTCTTTGAGGATAAACTCCCTCTCGTTGAATTCCGTAGGCGTGAACTCGTATTCCTCTTCGGGTTCCTCTATTATGCGCCTCTTCTTCTTAGCCATCGCAACCGCATCCTTAGTCCTACACTTAAAGCTTTTGCGCCTCAGAACCGAATTTCTGCCTTGAATACTTCAAAGCCTCGATGACAGGCAGAGGCTCTCCCAACAAGAAAGTCTCCAATGCACCGCCTCCGGTGCTGACGTATGAGAACCTGTCTGCGAGGTCGAACTTCTCTGCCGCTCCGCCGGTGTGTCCGCCTCCGATGACCGACTGGCCTCCGCTGTCGACCATCGCGGTCATCAGCTCGCGGGTGCCTATGGCAAAATCGGGCTTCTCAATCATTCCAGCCGGACCGGACATGAAGCTTGTCCTGGATGACCTGATGACCTTTGAGAACTTCTCTGCGGTGGCGTCTCCGATGTCCAGAGCGGGTTCCTTAGTGGGAAGGTCGCCGATGTTCACGGATACGCGCTTGCCGTCCCTCTCGACTGCCACGTCGACTGGGAGAAGGATCCTCTGGCCGTACTTGGCCATGACATCCTTTGCAGCCTGGAGGTTCTCCTCTGTGAGTTCCTCCGACAGGATCTGAGAGCTGGCCTCACCTATGTCCACCCCTCTGGCGAGGAGGAATGCGTTTCCGGCCAGACCTGTGAGTATGACCGTATCTGCGGTGTTGTTGCCGAGGACGCGGTCGATCATTATCGACACGTCTCCGAACTTGGCCCCTCCGAGTATGAATACGGATGGCCTGCGGGGATTCTCGAAGATGGCTTTGAGTGCGGACATCTCTTTAGCCATCAGCCTTCCGGATGCGGAAGGTACCTTGGCGGAGAATCCGACCAGCGAGCATTGCGACCTGTGGGATGCTCCGAACGCATCGCAGACGTAGTAATCGATGAGCGGCGCGAGCTTCTGTACAATCTCGCCCTCTGCATGCATGTTCATGTCGCCTTTGGCCGTCTCGCTGTCGATCGCCCTTACGTTGCCAAGGAGCAGGACCTGTCCGGGCTCGAGTGCCTTGATAGCCTCCACAGCCTTGTCGCCGAGGACATCGTCCACGTACTTGACAGGGATGTTGAGATGCTTGGAAAGATGATCGGCATGCTGCTCGAGGTTGATGAAATCCCACTTATCCTTCCTGCTCTGATGTGCCAGTATGACTAGTTTTGCCCTCTTTCCGATCAGTTCCCTGATTGTCGGGACGACCCTTCTGATCCTTGAATCGTTGACGATCTTCAAGGTCTGCTTGTCGAGGGGACAATTGATATCGACCCTCAGGAGGACGGTCTTGTCCCTGTAATTGAAGTCCTCGAGGGTGTTGAAATCCTTGGACATCTTGAGACCTTCACTGAGAGATTCCCATTGCCTTGTTGGTCTTGGCCTGGGATGTCGCTGCGTCCTGCTCCATCTTGCACATCGATCTGATGCAGTCGATGTTCTCAGGGATCACATCGGACTCCTGATGGACGGCCTGATAGTAGTACAGGGTGTTTCCGACGACCTTGACGCCATCTTCCCATACGACGATCTCATACATGTCCGACCTGTCGCGGCCGAGCTCTCTTGCAAGCTCCATGATGTTGGCAGTGTTCTTGATACCGTCCTTGCTCTTGACGAGTCTGACACGGGGTGCGTTCCTGAAGATCTCCAGTACATCCTCGGTGGTGACCTCCTGGCCCAACTGTACTACAACGGTGTGGAGGTGCATGAGAGTGGTGGATGCCTTCACTGCCATGGTGTTGATGTTCAGCCAGGGCATGATGCTCTGCACATCCGGTCCATGGTGGGTGGGGAGCTTGACAGAGGGTTCCAATCCGTTGATGGGTCCGTTCTTCGTGTCCCCAGGATCGGCAGCGCGCCTGACGATGGTGACGAAGGCGTTCTTGATCTTGAACTTCTTATCCAAAGGATTCAGGGTCCTCAGGAGTCCGGTCGTGTTACATGAAACGACACGGGAGAGCTGTGCTCCCCATGACTCCGAATAGTTGGCGGTGGAATTGAACGAAATTCCCGTGAGTGCGTGGTCCTCTCCTCCCTGGAAGATGGCCTTCACGCCTGCGGCCTGGTATTTGGCCTTGTACTCCTCTCCGACGTTTCCGGGAGTGCAGTCTACGACGATGTCGACGCTCTTGAGCAGATCGTCGATCGTTCCCTTGACTTCGATGCCTGCATCCTTGAACGCTTGCACATTGTCTGCAGGAACATAGAGCCCGTAGCCCTTCTCGATTGCCGATCTAGCTTCGAATGACGGCCTGGTTTTCGTGACTCCCACGAGCTCCATGTCATCCTGTGCCGATACTGCTGTAGCTACTCTCTTTCCAATCGTTCCAAAACCGTTGACTCCGACCCTGATCTTCGCCATGATATTAACCTGTCAAAGAGGATGTAACTTGCCCATAATAAACTATCCTTGTCAGAGAAGAAAGAGCTGCTCTCGGCATTGTATAGTTTTTATCACCATCCGTATGTGCACTCTTAGAGGCCTGCAACCCTGTAAATATGTGGTTGTTTTAGGCATACCTAAAATAGTGATAGCATGACAGACAATCCCATCGAGATCGTGAACCTCAGGAAGGAGTACGGCAAATTCACTGCCGTAAACGACCTGAATCTGACGATCAGGAAAAACAGTTTCACCGGACTGCTGGGACCCAACGGTGCGGGAAAGAGTACTACGCTCAAGATCCTCACCCACTTGATAAACGCAACATCCGGCGAGGCATACCTGAATGGGGTGGACGTGACGAAGAATCCCAAGAAGGCTCTGACCGACGTGGGAACAGTCATCGAGACCCCGGAGTTCTACTCTTATCTCACACCTGTTGAGACTTTCAAGTACGTCGGGGAGCTCATAGGGATGAGGAAGGAGCAGATAGCCGCCGAAACTGAAGAGATCCTCGCTAGGGTGAAAATGACTGAATGGGGCGACAAGAGACTCGGGACATTCTCTAAGGGAATGAGGCAAAGGATAGCTTTGGGCCAGGCTCTGCTGAACGACCCGAGCATAATCATCCTAGACGAGCCCACCTCGGGACTCGATCCCAGAGGCATGGCGGAGATCAGAGAGGTCCTGAAGAACCTCAGGAACGACTCCAAGAACCTGACCATAGTGATGAGCTCGCACATCCTTCCGGAGGTCCAGGACCTATGCGACAGGATAGCGTTCATCAACCATGGAACGCTGCTCAAGGACGACGACATATCGGCGTTCGAATCGAACGAGGGAACGAGGTGCCTTATCGCAAAGATTGACGGCCTCCCGACAGACGACATGATCGGACAGATTGATTCGCTGGAGTATGTGATCTCGGCCGAGCGCCTCGGGAACGATATCGCGATCACGATGGATGCCGACACATCTCTGAGGGCAAAACTGTACAGAGATCTGGACAAGATGGACATGAACGTCTACGGACTGACCGAACAGGATGCGTTGGAAGAGACGTATCTTGATCTCATAAAGGAGTCGAGATAAGATGGCCGGAGACATTTCACAGATTGCCGTAGTGGCGAAGAACGAGATGATCAAATGCGTCCGCGGAAGGAAGTTCATGATCAGCCTCGCCATAGTGCTCCTAGTCTTCCTTCTGATAACTGGCCTCCAGCTACTTATCGGAACATGGGACAACATGAAGGACATCGGTGCACTTATCGACGTATACATCGACAGCCTGCCGATGATCATCGTGCTGGTGGTCGCTCTGCTCTCGTCGATTGCCATCGTATCTGAATTCGAGGAAAGGACCGCTCTGATCCTCTTCACAAGACCGGTCAGACGCACCTCCATCTTCATAGGAAAACTGCTGGCCTGCACCATCATCGAAGCGATGATAATCCTGACCTATTACATCCTGGTAATCATCGTGGGGATGATCAAGATAGGAAGCGTCCCTATCGATTTC
Organism: Thermoplasmata archaeon; assembly: GCA_015063285.1. Lineage (NCBI taxonomy): Archaea > Methanobacteriati > Thermoplasmatota > Thermoplasmata > Thermoplasmata archaeon. Next base: position 7,238 of record SUST01000005.1, on the reverse strand, counting down.
TTCACATCCTTCGCGTTCGCTGCCCTGTATGCGTTCGCGGCTTCCGGTATCGCCTTCATCATCAGCTCCTTCTTCAAGAAGGGCAGTGTGTGCACGGTGGTCTCCATCCTTCTCCTAATCGTCATATTCCCCATCATATCAGCGATGATGACCACGGACGGCGGAGACAACTGGTTCATGATGGACCAGGCAAGCGACACCATATACACCAGCATCCCTGAATACGTAGACCGTTACAACGAGAACATTGAACAGTTCGATAACGTCATCCAGAGTGCCGTCGACATCCTGAAAGGATTCACCGATGAGAGCCTCAGCAAAGGAATAGGCTGGATAGCAATGCAGATATTCTCTCCGGAATTCTTCTTGCTGGACGAGAAGACGCAGACATTGGTCATACAATCGGTGTTCAGCGGATACAGCGATGCCATGGACCAGTATGAACAGTACTTCGATCCAGACTATTTCGCTCTGCCGGACCATACCACTCAGGTATCCATTATGAGGGTGTTCACATTCCTGACCATGACCGCAGATGGAAACCTGTCGGGAATGATCAGGGTCCTGGAGATGCTCAGCAACATGAGTGCACTGCAACCGATCGAGTATCCCGACCTGGTGAAGAACGCTCTGGTGCTGATCGTATGGGCAATCGTGGGATACTTCATAGCCTGGGCTAGATTCATCAAAAAGGAATTCTAAATACCGCGACAAAAACAATCCGGGCGCGATTCATATCGCGACCCGGCACTACCTTTTTCCAATCAGGACCGAGCCATTGTTTCTCAGAATGATGGACGATATAGCCAGCAAACAAAAAATTAACAGAGTTTACACTTTTCGTGTCTATTATTTGCAGAATTACTTACTATTACGCACGATAAAATATATACTAACACCACCCATTTACGCCCAATACTCTAAGGAGGATTTTAATGGATAAAAAAATGAAAGCGTTTTGCGCTGTCGTTTTTGCTATCGCATTCGTAGCATCTTTCGCTGCAGTATTTGCAGTGGCGGATACAGAAGTATCCGGTGAGGATGCTACGGTCATCACCGAAAGCAAGACCTATACAGACGGCGAACAATTCGATTTGAACACAGACTATGTACTCGAGTCAAACGTTGTTTTGACTTTCAAAGAGGGGGCCATACTCTACATGGATATGACCAAGCCCTTCTCTATCAAAGGTAACTCCGGAAGCGGATTCATCTTTGAGGAAGGTGCCCAGGTTGTCATGGAGTTCCTTTCTGAAGAGGAATTCAACGAGATTGAGGAGTACACATCCATCGTTATGGAAGGAAAGGTTACCTACAACGTCTCCATCGATATCACCAAGACACCTATGAAGGTCTCCATGGAGATGACCATCGACAACGGAACCAAGGCAACCGTCAACGGAGTGAACTACAACTTCACGAAGACCTCCGCATCCATCACTGCAGACGTCGACATGCCCACCAGTGCCATCGCGTCCGGAACCCCGCTCTCCGAGATCAAGGGATCCATCAGCGGAACCGTGAATGTAAGCTCCGACGGAATCAAGATCGGTGCTGACGGCATGGATACAATATCGATCGACAAGATCAAACTCAACGCATCTTACGACATCAAGACACCCGGTTCATCCGGAACCGACAAGATCACCGTCAGCCTCAAGGGAGACTTCGATGCAGGCGTCTCCGATAAGGACGTCACCATCAAGGCCACAGAGAACTTCGACATCTCTGTCGGAATCCAGGGTCTGACAGACAACATCGACTGGTCCAAACCCGAGACACTCAAGAACGTGATCCCGTTCATCAACGGAACCATGTCTTCATCCATCACTGTTGACTCGAACGCTGATGGCGCAGTTGTCATCAAGAATGCGAACTTGTCTCACTCCGCGAACTTCAGCAACGAACAGGTCAAGATGTCCGCTTCCATCTCCTTCGATTCTATCAAGGTCGACGGCGACGCCGTAGACATGACCATCGATAAGACCAGTTACACTGAGGACATCACCCTCGAGCTCGGAAGCTTCATGGAGCTTCTGTCCGGAAGGAACATCGTCGGAACCGCGATCTTCATGTTCGCCTACATCCCCGACCCGACTGCAGGAAGGACAACAATCGAAGACTTCTTCGTCTCCTACCTCCAGCCCATCTGCCCCGATGGATTCGCCATCAGGCCTTATGTGCACAGTGCTGTAGCTTCCATTCCTGACGAGTCCGCAGGCTATGTAGCTATGCCTTTCGCATACATCCTGTTCTTCTTCCAGCTGGACCAGAAGAACTTCGAGACGGAATGCGCCAAGATCGCCAGCACGATCACAGAGACGGGCCCTGTCTCCAAATTCGTCGCATACACCGACAAGGTCAGCGACCTCATCACAAGCGTCGTTACCGGTGTCGACGACTACAAGCACATGTCCATCGACGCAAAGTGCAGCTTCGTGCTCGGAAAGATCTCTGCCGACGCCACTACCGAACAGGGCACCTACGCAATGACCTGGGACGGATTCAAGGCCAATGCAGGTCTCACAGATGACTCCATATCCGCAGATGCATGGTTCGGAGGAATCGAGATCTCCGCAGACACAAAGGAATACAACGTCACCGCATCCACACCTTCGTTCGGTGCGGATGCCACTCTCGGCAGCAAATCATCCGTCGAATGCAACATCGACGGAGACCTCTCAGTCTCTTACAAGGGCAAGGCCGAGGTCGGCGCACCCAACTTCGATTTCGCATTCAAGGGAATCGACTATGATTTCAACATCTCCGCAGACGACAAAACCCTCGAGATCAGCCTGAACGACGCCATCAAGTCCTTCGAGCTCGCTTTCGATGACTTCAACATGACCAGCGGAAAGATCAGCGTGAGCGAGAAGTTCACCTATGATGTCGGAAGCTACCCGGACCTCTTCAGTCTGAGGAACCTCGACTACCTCGTAGAGTTCATCTTCAGCGGCTACGACCCGGCAATGTCCGAAGCAGCTGTCAGGACCGTCCTCAACGACATCTTCTACACCGCATTCCCCGAACCCGAGACCGAAGATTACATCGAGCAGATCATCGCATCCATGGACGAGCCTACCCTGGCCACCGTAGGAGGATCCTGCGAGTACATCCTCTTCGTCTTCAACAAGGAGAACGTCAACCTGGAGAAAATGTGTTCTGACGTCAAGGCAGGAATCAAGAACTTCGATTCCATCGAGGGAAAGATCGACTACTTCGAACAGGTATCCAAGAAGATTGGAGCCGTCATGTCCGGAATCGATGACTACCAGAACCCCTCATTCACCTATGACTACAGTGCTTCGATCGGAACTATCGATGCAGCATACAGAGGACAGGCCATCACGTTCTACGGAGCAGCTTCATCCATATCGATCGATGATGACATGGAAATCAAGACCTCATTCGAAGGACTGGACCTCAGCGTCAGCGAAGAGGGCTACAAGGTTGAACTGGTGCTGCCTTCGATCAGCTCCAGCAGCGTCATATCTTCCGAGAAGATCACCGGAAGCATGAAGATCAAGGGAGACCTCATCGCTTCCTTCATCGACAAGGATTACGAGAAGGACTCCTTTGAGATCTCCATCGAGGGAATCGACACCAGCGAAGCTTTCACAATCGATGATAACAAAGTGACCATCAATACGAAGGAAAGCATCGGGGAGATCTTCCTCATGTTCGACGGAGCCGATGACATCTCTTCAGTCTTCAAGGCAAGCGGAGCCAACTCCAAGGTATCCGCAGAGCTCGATGTCGACATCGAGTCTGTCATCGAGGCCATCATCTCCGGAGACATCTCCGAACTGAATATCGAGGCCAACTTAGATTCCTCTGTATCCATCAAAGGAGTGTTCTACACCCAGAGCATCCCCGGAGATGGAGACATGAAAGCCGCGATTGACAACTGCTCTATCAGCGGAAAGTTCACCTACAACCAGGACGGCATCACCACCAATGGAAAGATGACCGTAGAAGGCGCGTACATGATGAACGAGGACAGGCTTATCGAGATCGATAACCTGACAATCACAGCAGATCTCGCCAACGACACCGGAACCGCAGACCTCAAGGGAGACCTCAAGGCCGCCATGTTCGAGGCAGGACAGGCAGTGCGTATCGTCACGGCCGAAGACGTCGCAGTCAGCGGAAACATCGTTCCTGCAGACTACGATGACGGATTCGCACCCTCATTCACCTTCGAGCCCACTGCCGTTTCCACGAACCTGAAGTTCTGGGATTACGGAATCGTCACCGACCTCGGAAAGGTCGTCATGACCGACTTCAAGGACGGAGATTACCAGTTCGAAGCAGAGGAAGCGACCGTCTCCGGTAACTACATCGGAGGAGGAGAGCTCAAGTCCATCAACGGATACATCAAGGGAATCGCAATCATACCCTCCAACGACGGCGAATCCGTGCTCAAGTACAAGGAGTCCAGCATCACCTACGTGCAGACCGACGGAGCACAGGCTGACGTCACCACCGTACCTGACGAATCTAGAAAGGCAGTCAAGGTTGACTTCAAGACCAGCGGTACCGGAATCATGTACTACTCTGACACCGTCAACACCGACATGCTCTACTACATGATCCTCCGCGGAGGCTACTACGAGGACTTCAAGACGGAACTCACCATCGCCGGCGATGTGCCTCTCGTACTGAACTACATCAACCTGGAAGCTCAGAGCATCGAGGGCAAGGCCTATGTGAAGGACGGAAGTGTCATATTGGCAGACGACGCCCGCATAGATGTCGAATTCGTCGGAGCCCTGCTGTCTGTGGACTGCGGAAAGACCGGAGGACCTCAGCTCAGCATCATTGCCCTGCCTGGATACGACCTAGACCCCAATTCCTACATCGGATTCACCGTAGATGCGAACAACAACGTTGAGCCCATCTACATCGGCTATGTGGCTGATCTCTACGCCAAGTCTAATGGAAAGACCTACAACATCACCATCGACGGTGCCAAGGACACCGCCAAGTACGGAGAGATGTACAGTAAGGTCTTCACCGGCGGAGATGCACCTCTCTGGCTTGTCGACAAGGATGGAAACATGTGCGGATATGTGCTGCAGGACAAGTTCATCCTTTACTACGATGTAGTCGGTGACCTCGAGCTGACCTCCGTATTCGGAACCAAGGTCGTACCTGCAGAGCCCGGAACCATCGTGAAGACCGACGCAGAGGGATTCTTCGTCCAGAACAACGGACACTCCTTCATCGTTCAGAACAAGGCCGGCGTCAGGTTCAACGTCGATGGAGCCGTCCCCTTGGAGACCCTCAAGTTCAGCGCCTCCGAGACCAAGTACGACGGACACAAGGCATTCGAGATCAAAGGAAACCACGAGGCACGCATCGACCTGCCTATCAGCACCGTCGACGCATTCGTATACCACGTGATCAACGATACCGCTGTCCCCATGGTTACCGACGTCTACTACGACCTTGAGAACGACCAGTACTACGCATCCATCTACGCATCTGAGTACTCCGTGTACTACATCGAGGAGAACAACCACGATGGCGGAAGCAGCGGAGACAACATGATTATGTACATCGCGATCGCAGTCGTAGTCATCGTACTCATTGCCATCATCTTCTTCGCTCTGTCGAGGAAGAAGAAGGCAAGCGCCTGATAACCTTTAAAGCCGCCCGAAAGGGCGGCAAAACCCCTTTCTTCTTTTTTAATAGATGTTCTACAATATGCCTGATATCCTAGCAAGGGAACGAGGCGATAAGCATGGACGAGGAACTGGTGGAATTGTCGGTATTATCGGAGATAGTGCCGTCAAAGGAATCCGCCGCGGAACTCGATGCGATCGCCGATCGCCTGCTCACCACAGTCAAGAGATATTACAAGGAGAAGGGCCTTGACGTCGATGTCAGGCTGGCCGGATCCTACGCCAAAGGATGCTATCTGAAGGACCAGGATTTCGACCTATTCATGCTCTTCCCTCTGGACATGCCCCGCGAGCAGATGATAGAGATCGGCCTTCAGGCCGGAAAGGACATAATAGGCGGAGAATTGGTCTATTCAGAGCACCCATACACAACAGGATACTTCGAAGGAGTAGAGACCGATATGGTCCCATGCTACCACCTGAAGGATACCTCGCAGATCAGGACCGCGGTGGACCGCACCCCGTTCCACACAGAGTACATGAACTCTCATCTTACACCAGATCAGAAGGATCAGGTCCGTCTTCTGAAGAAGTTCATGAAGGGCATCGGCGCATACGGTGCCGAACAGGATTCCAGAGGATTCTCCGGATACATGTGCGAAGTGCTCATAGTCAAGTTCGGATCGTTCAGAAAAGTACTGGAAGCGGCAATCGGATGGAAGGACGGCGAGACCATCGTGGTAGAGGAGAAAGGACCTCATTTCAAATCAGCGCTGGTAGTCTACGATCCCGTGGATAAGAACAGGAACGCCGCATCCGCTGTCCATGAGGACACTTTGCACCTGTTCCAAACTGCGGCCAAAGCATACCTGGAGAATCCCAGCGAGAAGTTCTTCTTCCCCAATCCGAGAATCCCGCTTTCCCCTGAGGAGCTGGAATGGATATGCGCCAAGAGGAACAGCAGACTCACATCAATCTCGTTCGATAAGCCTGACGTGAACGAGGATAATCTCCAGGCACAGCTGTGGAGGACTCAGTACGCCATCGAGAAGAAGTTCGGAGAATTCGATTTCAAGGTCCTCCGTGCTGCACATATGATGGATGATCTCAGACTCCATGTCGTTTTCGAGCTTGAGGCTGACTTCCTGTCCGATACCCATAAACATAGGGGTCCGCCGGTAAGGGTCGAGAAGGCATCAAATGATTTCCTGGAGCACTGGAAAGGCAACCGCTTCGGTGAGCCGTACCAAGAGGATGGCTACTGGTATGTCGAGGCGCCCAGACAGATCAAGGCAGCCAAGGACTTCCTTGCAAAGGAAACGGCTTTCGCAGGGATCGGTAAGAACATCGATCCATCCTCCATGGTCATCTTGGATCATGATCAGACCATTGCCTCGGAGAACCTCGGATTACTCACCGATCTTCTTGATCCCAAATATCCCTGGGAGAACTGATCATTGCTCAGGACATGGGTGCATATCGCAGGGTTAAGGCCCCAGGTCATCGCGTACGCCTAGACTATGTGAAGAATCGGATGAGACTACAGTTTTTATACGTCCGATAAATCGCAGTATTCAGTGGGCCTATGGGCTAGCTTGGTATACTTGTGGC